>JANXBN010000006.1 GCA_025060635.1 Candidatus Kryptonium sp.
GCTCAAAAACTTGTTGTTTTCATGCGAAATTTTCTACTTTTATAAAGGTGAGAATTGAACCAGTGTGGAATTTAAACTTTGATTTTCTATTACAACTTCAGATTCAATTTCAAGTGAGAATTGAACCAGTGTGGAATTTAAACAAGATTTCTGCGTTGATTTGGGGAAAGGAAGCGAGGGTGAGAATTGAACCAGTGTGGAATTTAAACTTTTTAACTACAAAGAATTTCCCCAGCGGGGTTTCGTGAGAATTGAACCAGTGTGGAATTTAAACAATTTTTTACAAGAAATAAATTATTCTCTAATCTTGTGAGAATTGAACCAGTGTGGAATTTAAACGCCTTTTCAATTAATCCTCAAAATCCTTTTCTCTTAGTGAGAATTGAACCAGTGTGGAATTTAAACTATGGTAATTTGAATGAAAAATTGGAAGAAGTGATAGTGAGAATTGAACCAGTGTGGAATTTAAACTTCTTCAAGACATAATAATGCCCCAAAGGCATTTCAGTGAGAATTGAACCAGTGTGGAATTTAAACATTGAAAAATTCTTGAGATTTATGTATGAAATTCAAGTGAGAATTGAACCAGTGTGGAATTTAAACGAGGTTTTTTCGTTTAAAATGGGAAATTTTGTTAAAGTGAGAATTGAACCAGTGTGGAATTTAAACTTTTTCAACACATAGTATTGGCCAATTCGGTTCTCAGTGAGAATTGAACCAGTGTGGAATTTAAACGTTGTTAAGAGAAAAGAAGAAGTTGCGAAAAAGAAAGGTGAGAATTGAACCAGTGTGGAATTTAAACATGTGCTGCTAATTTTTTATCCTTATCGTAAAGTTAGTGAGAATTGAACCAGTGTGGAATTTAAACAATGATAATTCTTGTTCTCTTGTTATCGTCCTTGCTGTGAGAATTGAACCAGTGTGGAATTTAAACATTGTTCGGGTTGTTTGTGTTCATTTTACAACAGAGTGAGAATTGAACCAGTGTGGAATTTAAACTATTTTTTTTGTCTCATCAATTGCCTAATCGCTGGGTGAGAATTGAACCAGTGTGGAATTTAAACAATCCTTATGCAATTCAAGCAAATCAATAACATAAAGGTGAGAATTGAACCAGTGTGGAATTTAAACAGTAAAATTGATAGCTTGGATTACAGGATTGCAGTTGTGAGAATTGAACCAGTGTGGAATTTAAACTTTTATAGAAAAGGCGGTCAATGTGTGTTGGATGATTACATTCCCCATATTAGACAATCCACTTGAAATTCAAAAATAAAATAAAAATTTGATAAAAGGATTGCCTTTATGGAAGAAAAAGAAATAAATGACAGTTAAACAAGTCGCTGAGTATTTACATATGGATGAATACACCGTATATATACTTGTCCGCGCAGGACTTACCCCTTCCCTAAAATAGATGGCCATAAAATGTTAACAACTTCCCTATAGGATAAAAATCTGTAGCCTCCTTTAAATGTTTTATTATTCCTATTTGTTTAATTGAAATTTTTTGACTTCCGACAATATCTCATTATTCTTTTAAGATTGAAAGTGCGTAATTGTTTAACTTTGATCTAATGCTGCTCCTTCTCTCATCGTAATTATTTGTCCCAACCATAAGTCATCATATAACATCTCCTCCAGCTGTTTTTTGAAATGTTGAATATAATTTTTATACCATCAGCTATAAACTCAATGAGAAATGCCTTTTCAGGTAGTTTTTTCATCAATTTTATGTTGAATATTTTTATCCTTCAGAGTCAAGATGTTATTGTCAGTAAGGATTCATAAAAACTATACAAGTTTTCGCTTACGAGAGATGCTTGAGATAATCCATGAAAGACCTCATCAAAATATTAAAATGATTCCATACTAATTAGATTCTTTTCTATTTAGTTTCGTGGCTCTGCGCGCATTTCTTTAGCCTCTTTCTTATACTCTCTATTATGGCACTTCTTCTTTTTTCTAAAAAACCTTCTATGTTATCCTTTAATAAATCGTCCAAAGCATCCGGAGGTATAATGTGAGATTCTAATATAGACTTTAATTTCTCCTCTCCATGTAGCTTAACTAGCGTACCAAAATATTCAGAAGGTTTTTTATTTGATTTTTCAGCATTTGTTGAGATTAAAGTTCTATTCAAAATACGATTATCCTTGTAAATTGACTTTGGGAATATGTGGTCATCTTGTACTTTTTCTTCATCAAATTGTGGGGGCTGTCCAGTTTTAAAATCATAGGCACCTTGCAGTGTAATCAGATTCATAACTCCTCTGTATATTGCGGAAGATTGTTATCAACATCTAAGTCTACTTCATCACAGTTAAATTTCCGGATAAAGTCGGGTTCTTTGTTATTCTCAATCCAGTCCTTAATGGCTTTGAAATCATTCGCTGATTTAGTATCTACCGCTTGGTCGTACCTATTAGAAAACACAGAAGACCAATACCAGCAGTCTATTTTATCATAACTTGACGATATATTTATACTTTTATTCTTTCTACGTTTATTCTTTCCATGTTCATCAGTAAAACCAAGTATAAAAGCAAGCATAGCAGCAAGTGGAACTAACATCGTAGTATAAGGCATCCACTTTTTAAAATCTAAAACACCATAACCATCTTTTGTATTAACGACTCGGTCGTATGCCTTTTCTAATGCCTCACATGCTATTTCCCAATCTTCTTTGAAATTTTTAGGAGCTAACTTAAGGATGATGTTTTTACGTGTTGGCTCTTTCTCTCTTATTAAAGCAATTACCTTTAAAATAAATTCTGGCGGAACAAATTTTAAAAACTCGTAGTTTTCTTTAGCGTCTTCTAATAATTCTCCTAATTTAATCTTATTTCTGTATAGTTTTGCGGCCAAAAGATCAAAAATAGACAGCGGTTCTCCAGTCCTATTTATTCTCTCAAAAGTTTCAACTATTTTTTTTAAATCTGTGTCTTTAGGCAAGAAAACCATGTGAATTTCATAATTTAGAAAATTTTCAGCCAGTTCTTCAATTTTTTTAATTATATGCTTAAATCTTGGATTTTTTTAAGTTCATTTATATTTCTAAGGTAACTAAATGGGATAATATTTTTTTTATTTTTTATTTTTTTCTGGTTTTTTTTGTCGTTTTTGCTTACTGCAATTACTGCACTATCCCACTGCGGGTTTTTTTGTTGAGTACCTTCTTATTCAAATTAAGATAAAATTTATACGAACCTTTTCTGTTTTTTAGAGGTATATCTGGTTCATACAAAGCATAAAATAATGCTGTAGTTCGCTGTTGACCGTCCAGTAATATTTTTACTGTTCGTTGTGGTTGTTTTTTGACATCTGGATTAATTTCTTCTACACCTTCAATGAACCTTGTAGCAAAAGGAAATTCAGATTTATCCCCAGAAAATTCCATCAATAACATGGAACCAATAAAGTAACCACCCAAGACAGAGACAAGTAATTCTTTCACATCTTCTGGTTCCCAAATGAAACTCCTTTGAAAATCTGGCAAAACAATACTTCCATTATACACTTCGTTTATAAGTTCAGATACTTTCATATTTCCTCCTATGGTTTATTTTGGTTTATAACAGATTATTTATGCTTTTCTCCTCTTATTACCCTATTGCGAGTTCCTAACGAACAATTATAACTGCCAGTTTACCACCAAGTTTTAATGCCCAATAGATATTTTTTATAGATCCTTTTAAGTCCCTCATAATACAAGCCAACCCTTGGTGGTAATCCATTATAGTTATCCTTATTTTTCATTCCTAAAAATCTGGCTTTAATATATAAAAAAAATGGAATTAATGTCAAGGGGGCGAATTGCCTTATCAAAAATCTAAACAAAATTGAATCGTTGCCTTACACAATCTATAGAAGTGTGGTCAATATGCGTTGGATAATTGTGAGAATTGAACCAGTGTGGAATTTGAACTTTGTAATACGCATATGACATTTTCAAAAACGAAGTGTACATATTTTTTCTCTATTTACTACGCAAGCTAACTCCTGCGATATTTCATCAATCCTACGCACGAAGCTAAACCACAAAGCGATTGATTTTAGGCAATTTTACCATGTCGGCAGGCGTTCATATAAATATCACATAATTTTACTTTTACGATGCATTGACATACTTTGTAAATTCAAAAATTTTTGCTATCTTTAAATCCAAAACAAAAGAAAGGGAATTTGAACGGAGATGTTTGAAAATTTCAAAACGAAAGTTGAAGAACTTGCCGAAAGGTTTGAAACTTTGAGAGGGTTTCTTTGACATAGAAGGGAAGCGAAAACATTTAGCTGAACTTGAGGAAAAAACCGCAAATCCCGATTTCTGGAACGATCCCACTACAGCTCAAAAAACCATGCAAGAAATAAGTAAAATCAAAGACTGGCTTACCGAGTGGGAAAGCGTTCAAAAGATGATTGAAGACACAAAAGTTCTAATTGACCTCGCAGAGGAATCGCAGGATATCGCATTTACTAATGAATTACAAAAGGAGATAAAAAAACTTGAGAAAAAGATTGACGAACTTGAACTTAAAAATCTATTAAACGGCGAGGACGATCCAAAGAGCGCAATCTTGACAATTCATTCCGGAGCTGGTGGAACCGAAGCGCAGGATTGGGCTGAAATGCTTTTGAGAATGTATCTGCGATGGGCGGAAAGAAATGGATACAACGCAACCGTCGTTGATATACTTGAAGGAGATGGCGCCGGAATAAAGAGCGCTGTGGTTGAAATTGAAGGTCCTTATGCTTATGGATATCTAAAGTCCGAAAGCGGAGTACATCGGCTTGTTAGAATTTCACCTTTTGACGCAAATAAGAGAAGACATACTTCATTTGCATCAGTATTCGTTTACCCTGAGCTTGACGAAGGCGATACGAAAATAGAAATAAATCCAGATGATTTGAAAATTGAGACATTTAGAGCAGGTGGACACGGTGGTCAAAATGTTAACAAAGTTGAAACCGCAGTTAGAATTACACATATACCTACAGGGATAGTTGTACAATGTCAAAGCGAACGCTCGCAATATCAAAATAAGGTCAGGGCATTGCGCCTGCTTCAATCAAGGCTATATCAATTGCAAAAGGAGAAGG
This sequence comes from Candidatus Kryptonium sp., assembly GCA_025060635.1. Classification (NCBI taxonomy): domain Bacteria; kingdom Pseudomonadati; phylum Candidatus Kryptoniota; genus Candidatus Kryptonium; species Candidatus Kryptonium sp. Next base: position 5,101 of record JANXBN010000006.1, read on the forward strand.
AAAGAGAGAAACTTGATGAATTTGAAAAACAGAAAAAGAAAATTGAATGGGGAAGCCAAATTCGTTCATATGTTTTTCATCCGTACAACCTCGTGAAAGATCACAGAACTGGATATGAAACATCAAATGTCCAAGCAGTTATGGATGGCGAAATAGATGAGTTTATAAAAGCGTATCTTTTAAGCTCCGTCAAAGCAAACTCCAACTAAATTTTTCCCTGCAAGCACAAATGCTTTTAAGCATGACTGGCTTTGGAAGATCTGAACTTAAACGAGATGGAATTTCTGTCTCTGTTGAGATAAAGAGTTTAAATTCTCGTTTCCTTGAGGTGATTCCGAAGATCCCGAAGATTCTTCAATCAAGAGAATTTGAAATAAGGGAACTGGTCCGCCAGAGGATTTTAAGAGGAAAGGTCACGATTTCAATTGATGTCGCAATTGAGCCGATGTATCAAATGCCTGTTAAAGTTAATTTTGATGTTTTGACGAATCTTTTAAAAGTGCTTCGTGAGGTGAAGAAGAAAGCCAAGATCAAGGGCGATATAAAACTTGAGCATTTGCTTATGTTTCGTGAAGTATTTGAGACGAATCAAGTTAATGAAATTTCCGATGAGCAATGGGAAGTGGTAAGAACCGCAATTGATGAAGCGATAGACAAACTTATTTCTTCAAGACAAAGAGAAGGGATTGAAATCTTAAAAGATGTTGAAAGCAGGATAAACTTAATTTCCAACAATCTTGAAAAAATCCTGACGCTTTCCGAACAAAGTTTGAAAGCTAAGCAAAGTTTGTTAAAGCAGAAAATTGAGGAGGTTTTTAAAGATGTAGAATTTGATAAAAATCGCCTTGAATCAGAGCTTGTTTGGCTTGCGAATAAACTTGATGTCACGGAGGAATGTGTCAGGTTGAAAAGCCATATAAAGTTCTTTCTTGATACATTGAAAAGTGATGATATTGCGGTTGGTCGTAGATTAAACTTTCTTCTTCAGGAGATGCTCCGCGAAGCAACGACGATAGGAGCAAAAACTGAGGACGCAGAGATAACTTATCTTGTTATCGCCATCAAAGAAGAAATTGAAAAGATCAGAGAACAGTTGCAAAATGTTGAATAAAATTTTAGGTTTGAGATGCCAAGAGGAAGATTGATAGTTGTTTCAGCCCCAAGCGGTGCTGGGAAAACCACGATCGCAAAAAAAATAATGGAAAAGTTCCCCTTCATAAAATTTTCTGTCTCAGCAACCACGAGACCGAAACGAGACGGCGAAGTTGACGGAAAAGATTATTTCTTTTTAACACGAGAGGAGTTTGAGAAAAAGATTCAAAATGGGGAACTGCTTGAATGGGAGGAAATTTATGGAAATTACTACGGGACATTGAAAAGCGTTGTTGAAGAGGCACTGAAAAATGGTAATGTTTTGCTTTTTGATGTTGATGTAAACGGCGCAATTTCAATAAAGAAAAAATTTCCAGACGATGCTATTTTAATTTTTCTAAAGCCACCAAATATAGAAACATTAAAAGAGAGATTAAAACGAAGGAAAACCGAATCTGAAGAACAATTGAAAAAACGACTTGAACGAGTCCCGATGGAACTTGAAAAAGCAATATATTTTGATTATATTTTTGTCAATGATAAACTTGAAGACACGATAAAATCAGTGGAAAGAGCGATTTTCAACGAAATTGAAAAATGGAAAGCGATTCAGAAACACGAGTATTAAAAACAAAATCAATTTAAACTTCAAAAATGGGAATCAAGCCACTTGATCTTAAGAAAATTCAAGAGATTGCTGGAAACACATATGAAGCAATTGTCATAATGGCTAAAAGAGCAAGACAGATAAACGATGAAAGAAAAATTATGTTTAACAAGCGACTTGAAGAGATGAAAGCAATCAAGGTACAACAACAGGCAAGTCCAACTGAGGAAGAAACGCCTAAATTTATAGACGACGAACGAGTTTTGAAGGCACCGCCAGAACAGGTCAGGATCGCTGAAGAATTTGAGCAACTCCCAAAACCAACTGATGTCGCAGTAGAAGAATATCTTGATGGAAAAATTGAATGGAACTATGAGAAAAGAGGTAAATTTTAAAGAATCTTCAAGTTTAGGCATCGCCTTTGTAAAACCGATATTTAAAAATGTGGATGATAATTTTGAGAAGACAAGGTTATGCTCAATATACAGCATGCGCTTATTGAGAGCGAAAAAGAGTTGGATGAAACACTTGAATTAAGGGCACATACGGGGAATTCAAATAGATCTTTCGGTTTTAATTTTATTTTTTGGTTGATTTATAAAGTTCGGGGAGAACTTAATTTCAAGGGCTTCCCGCTTGATCTCTTTATTGAAAAATTTCCTTTGCTTGTTTTGAGCTTGGGAAGTTCGTGCGTTGAAATGAATAAAATTTTTCGTTTTCAGTATTTAACAATATAAAATAAATAGCGAGGATAAATGTCAGGGATAACTTTGCTTGAAAAGATCAGGGAGAAAGCAAAGCAATTAAAGAAGCACATCGTTCTTCCAGACGCACTTGATGAAAGGACCTTAAAAGCAGCACGGATTATCGTTGATGAAAAAATTGCCAATATAACTTTAATAGGTGACGAGGAAAAAATTTATTCGCTTGCTGAAAAGATTGATGTTAATTTATCGGGCATAAGGATCGTAGATCCGTTGAAGTCGGAGAAATTACAAGATTTTTCGCAGATATTTTACAATTTGAGAAAGCACAAAGGAATCAGTTTTGAGCAAGCAAAAGAAACGATGAAAAATCCGCTTTTCTTCGGAGCTATGATGGTGAGGGAAGGATATGCAGATGGAAGCGTTGCTGGTTCAATTTCAACTACCGCGGATGTTTTAAAAGCTGGAATACAAGTTGTGGGATTGATGAACGGAATTTCAATTGTTTCAAGCTTCTTTCTGATAGTTTTTCCAAACAAGGTTTATTCTTTTGCTGATTGTGGAGTTGTCCCAAATCCAACAGCTGAAGAGTTGGCTGATATCGCGATTGCGACTGCGATAAATCACAAAAAGTTAACAGGTGAAGAGCCGATAGTTGCAATGCTTTCTTTTTCAACGAAGGGAAGCGCTAAGCACGAGATGGTTGATAAAGTTGTTCAAGCAACTCAAATTGCAAAGCAAAAGATGCCAGAACTGATAATAGATGGGGAACTTCAACTTGACGCAGCGATTGTTCCAGAGGTTGCGAAGAGAAAAGCGCCAGACAGCCCTGTTAAAGGAAACGCAAATGTGTTGATTTTTCCGAATCTTGATGCTGGAAATATCGGATATAAAATGGCTCAAAGAATGGCTGGAGCAGAAGCACTCGGTCCATTAGTTCAAGGTTTAAAAAAGCCATGTTTTGATCTTTCAAGGGGTTGCAGTGTTGAAGATATTGTAAATGTCGTCGCTATAAATTGTGTTATGAGTTGAACAGCTGTTTTTCCCGGCTTTCGTTGTTTTAGCAAGCTTGTGGTTTTATGAATTGTCGTTTTGTGGTTAGGATTTACGGTTTTCGCTTTATTTGCAAAAAATAATCTTGATTTTTTATATTTTAATTGCGTTGCCGAAGTGGCGGAACTGGAAGACGCGCGGGACTCAAAATCCCGTGGGGCTCCAAACCCCGTGTGGGTTCGACTCCCACCTTCGGCACTTCTTTAATTTTTTTTGAATTATCAAGCCTGTGGCGATTGCTAGAGAAAACCTTGGATCTTACAAAGCAACTTTTAAAAGTGTTTTCAAAAATTGAATCTCAAATTTAGCTTTTCAACCAATTTTAGGAAACAAAAATGGAAACTCTTTATATAATTCCGATCCTTCTTTTCAGCGTCGTTGTTCATGAAGTTATGCATGGATATGTTGCTTTGAAGTGTGGTGATCCAACTGCAAAGTATGCTGGAAGATTGACCTTGAATCCAATCCCACACATTGATTTATTCGGTTCAATCCTTGTTCCATTATTTTCTCTTCTTATTGCTGGCCGTGTTTTCATCGCCTGGGCTAAACCTGTGCCTGTCAATCCGTTGAACTTTAGAAATTACAGAAGGGATTCCATTCTTGTCTCCGCTGTTGGTCCGCTTTCTAATCTCTTTCTTGCTTTATGTTGCGCTTTTGCCGTGATTTTGCTTTTGAATCTTGAAGGTTTCTTCAATTCGTTTAATTCTGAACTTATTAGATTTGCTTATGAGTTTCTTGTTAAAATGTTTTACGGGGGAATTTACCTTAACATAGTTCTTGGTGTTTTTAATTTAATACCAGTGCCTCCGCTTGATGGTTCTCATGTTCTCGCTTCAATTTTACCTGATAGAATCGGCGAAAGCTATAGGCAAATTGGTTTCTTTGGGATCTTTATCGTTATATTTTTGATGCGTGTTCCAGCATTTTCAAATATCTTCTTCACGATAGTTCGGGCTATAGCAACTCCGATTGAATTTTTAATAAATGTCTTCGTTTAACCGACAAGGACTCCTGCGATTGTAGCGGTCATTAAATTTGCAAGTGTTCCACCGAGCACTGCTCTAAGACCAAGTCGTGCAAGGTCAGCTCTTCTATTTGGTGCCATCGGGCTTATACCACCAATTTGAATTGCAATTGAGGAAAAGTTCGCAAATCCACAGAGTGCAAATGTCGTCATTGTGATGGTCTTTTCAAGCATAATTTTGTTTTGTGCTATTAGCTCCGAAAACTTCAAGTAAGCAACAAACTCGTTTATAACTATCTTTGTTCCGAGCAAGCTTCCGAAGTTCAATGCGTCGCTCCAAGGTATTCCAATTGCTACTCCGAGATATTGAAGCACGAGACCGAAGATTAGCTCAAGTTTTAAAGGTGAACCATATTTTTCAATCAAGATGTTATTTAATCCTCCAATCGTTCCGATTTTTTCAAGTCCCCAATTTGTCATTGCAATAAGTGCGATGAACGCAATTAACATTGCTCCAACATTTAAGGCAAGATGAAGGCCGTTGGAAGCACCTTCGGCAGCTGCTTCTATGACATTGCGTGCTGTTTTTTCAACTTTTACTTTCACAGTTCCTTTTGTAACGGGTTCTTCAGTTTCTGGCCACATAATTTTCGCCATTACAAGTGCAGCTGGCGCAGCCATTACACTTGCACCGAGGAGTTGCTCAGCAAATTTTACTTGTGCAGTCATTATATCAAGTCCGTGTGCTTGGGCAAATGAATATCCAAGCATTTGAACATAAGCAGCCATGACGCCACCAGCTATCGTTGCCATTCCACCAACCATGACAGCAAGCAGCTCGGACATAGTCATCATCGCAATGAAAGGACGCACCATAAGAGGTGCTTCAGTTTGACCAACAAATATATTCGCTGTGCAAGATAGACTTTCCGCACCGCTTGTTCCCATAAGGCGAAGCATGATCCATGCCATAGCTTGAACAACTCTTTGCATTATGCCAAGGAAATATAGCACAGACATCAATGAAGAAAAGAATATGATCGTTGGTAAAACTTGGAAAGCGAAGAAAAATCCAAGAGAATTATCTTGTCCTGGGCTTATCGCAAGATTACCGAATACAAATTTTGCACCTTCAATAGTGAAACCAAGTATGATGACGAACGCTTTGCTTATCCATTCAAACAAAACCTTTGGCCAACCGAGAGGTGCCCACAAGTTTGCGAGTTCACGACCTTTGAGTATAAAAATTGCAAAGACGATTTGAATCAAAAGCCCAGAAATTACAAGTCGCCAATTAACTTTTTTCTTATTATTTGAAACGAGGAAGGCGATCCCAACTATAACTGCCATCCCAAGCAGTCCATTCAGAAGGGAAAGTAATTTCATCAGTTGATTTCTCCATTTTTATTTTTATTCTTCTGGAGGTTCAAAGCATCTTCTGCATCTTGCTTCGTATATATCTGAAGCTCCTACGACGATCCTTTCCCCTGTTTTTATCTTTCTTTGGGTTTTACTTGCGGGATTTCCACAAACGACACAAATTGCGTGCATTTTTGTTATATACTCGGCAATTGCTAAAAGTTGTGGCATTGGCTCAAATGGTTTACCGCGATAATCTTGATCAAGCCCTGCAACAATTACTCTTTTACCATCATTGGCAAGTTGTTCACATACATCAACAAGATCCATACCGAAAAATTGAGCTTCGTCAATTCCAATCACTTGGGCATCTTTCGCAAGTTCAAGAATTTGCTTTGCGTTATCAACGACGATTGACGCAATTGATATATCGCTATGCGAGACGATCTTATCAACGCTATATCTTGTATCAATTCTTGGTTTGAAGACAGCAACTTTTAATTTTGCTATTTGAGCTCTTCTTATCCTTCGGATAAGTTCTTCGGTTTTACCGCTGAACATGCTTCCTGCTATTACTTCAATCCATCCGGTTCCGCGTGTTCCTGGTGGAATTTTTTCAAACTCCGTTGTGTCCATATTTTATTTCCTCTTTTTTGTTTTTAGATCTTTTGATCCAAACGGAAACGGGAGCAATTCACGAAGTTTTACGACTTTTTTCTTTCCTTCTGAATTTGTTAATATGACCTCAAGATCCTCCCCGGCTAAATCCATCAAAACTTGTCTACACGCTCCACAGGGGGAAATGTAATTTTTTGAATCGGAAACAATGGCAATTGATTTGAATTTTCTCTTCCCTGCAGAATATGCTTTAAAGATTGCGACCCTTTCGGCGCAGATCGTCAGCGAGTAAGAGCTATTTTCAATGTTGCATCCTGTAAAAACTTCCCCGTCTTCTGTGAGGAGCGCTGAGCCGACATTAAATTTTGAGTATGGGGCGTATGCAAACTTCTTTGCTTCAATAGCGAGCTTGATCAGTTCATCATGTTTCATTAAAAATTTTCGGTTTAATTTTAAAGGCAAGTAAAAATATATTCAAAGTTGAGGATAAAAGCAACGGAATTTTGCGTTGTGCGTCTCGGAATTTTTGAATGGATATTCTCTGCGATGTTTGAAACAAAATTGAGAAGTTGCTATGTTTATATAGTTTTTGGAAAGAAAAACAAAAACAAAAGGGCTGGAAAATGTTTGAGGTTACATCATTATGGAGCAAATTCGTTTTGGCTTTCGTTCCTCTTTTTGTTGCGATTGATGTCCTCGGGATTTTGCCGATATTTATATCGCTTACTGAAGGATTAACAAGTAAACAAAGGAAAAAACTTGCGGTTGAAGCAACTTTAGCAGCACTTATCGTTGCTATTATCTTTGCTCTCGCTGGAAGACCAATTTTTACATTTCTTGGTATAACGATCACTGATTTTAGAATTGGTGGAGGGATAATTCTTCTCGTTCTCGCAGTTACAGATCTTTTGTTTTCAACTGAAGAGAGAAAAAGAAAAGAGACATCAATAGGTGTCGTCCCAATTGGAATGCCACTTATAATTGGACCTGCTGCTTTAACCACGATTCTTCTTCTCGTTGACACTTATGGGATTTTTTTGACTATGTTTTCAATTTTTATTAATTTGATACTGGTTCTGCTTGTTTTTGTAAATTCAGGTTTTGTTATAAAAATTCTTGGAAATGCTGGCTCAAAAGCTTTTGCTAAGATCGCATCTTTGTTTTTGGCTGCGATAGCAGTTATGATGATCAGAGTTGGGCTTGTTGAAGCTTTAAAACAAATGGGTTTTTAAAATAAAAACATCAGTAAAAATTTCAATGCTAAACCGAGATTATATCCTCACCGTCGTTGAAAAAAAGCTTGACACAGGAGATATACAAGGGGCAATGAGATTTATAGAGTCGCTTATCAAAGATAATCCTAATGATCTTGATGCTTTAAATCTTCTCGCAATTGCTTATCGCTTGCAAGGTGATTTTGGCAAAGCGATGCAGATACTTAAAAAATCTCTCAAAATAGATCCGAATTATCCTGAAACGCACTATCACCTTGGGCTTCTTCACTATGAGCGTGGGAATTATTTAAAGGCGATTGAAGAATTTTATAAAGCAATTGAAAATTATTTGCCCCACGAGAAAAGATGGAAATCTGACGCCTACACCGCACTTGGAGAGGCATTTTATAAAATTGGACTTGTTAACGATGCAATTAAATCTTGGAAGAAGGCACTTGAATCTTATCCTAAAAACAGGCGAGCGAAATATTATCTCAATAAAGTTGAGAGCGAAGAAAGTAAAAAATTAAAAAGCTCAATACCCATCTTTGATTTCTTGCGCTTCAGCGATATAAAAATCAGTGAATATTTGAAACAGAAGGGGAAAGATAGATTTGACTCTGAAAAAGAATATAAACGGGTGCTTGGAAAAATAATAAATGCGTGGAACACAAAAGTAGCAAAAATTTCTGATAAACTGGAAAGAATGACGCACAAGGAAAAGTTGAAGTATTTCAAATCAATAAAAATAAACTTCTGAGTTCTCTGATGGATCTTGGGCTCAAGGATAAAGTCGCTATAGTTTCTGCATCAAGCAAGGGGCTTGGGAAAGCTTGTGCATTAGGACTTGCTCGTGAAGGTGCAAGAGTTGTTATATGCGCAAGAAATCAAGAAGAGCTTTTAAAAGCGAAGAACGAAATTGAAAGCAAATCAAACAATGAAGTTTTAGCAATTCGTGCGGATGTCACAAATTACGAAGATATAAAAAACCTTGTTAAATCAACTGTTGAAAAATTTGGCACTGTTCACATTCTAATTACAAATGCAGGTGGACCACCAGCGGGATATTTTGAAAATTTCTCCGACGATGATTGGAACAACGCTTTCAATTTAAACTTTATGAGCGCAGTGCGATTAATTCGCGAAGTTTTGCCCTATATGAAAACGCAAAGGTGGGGACGAATAATAAATATAACTTCCGTAGCTGTCAAACAGCCGATAGATAACCTCGTGCTTTCAAATTCAATCCGAATGTCCGTCGTCGGACTTGCTAAAACGCTTGCTCTTCAACTTGCAAAATATAACATCCTTGTTAACAATGTCGCTCCGGGTTATACGCTTACAGATAGAGTTAAGTTTGTAATAGAACAGCGAGCGAAAGATAGCGGAAAAACATTTGACGAAGTAAAATTAGAACTTGCGAAAGATATCCCTCTCGGGAGATTGGCTGAACCAGAGGAACTCGCAAATGTCGTCGTCTTCCTCGCTTCGGAGAGAGCAAGTTATATAACTGGCGTAACTATCCCAGTTGATGGTGGCTGGGTAAAGGGAGTTTATTGATGAAAAAACAAATGCAAACCTATTGATGAAAAGACTAATCATCTTTCTTCTTCTATTTCAAAATCTTTACGCTCAAATTCTTAAATCTCCACCATATGAAAAGTATGTTGATTCTGTCAGAATAACATTTTCGTGGCGGACTCTTTCAATCTCGGACACAAGAGTTAAAATTGGGAAAACACCGAACTATGAGATCGGTGAATTCATTGATACCACAAGAACAACAAATCACGAGATAACTGTCTCGGGGCTTGAACCAGCGACGATTTATTATGTCCAGATCGCATCTTACGGGGTTATAAGAGATTCAGTCCGCTTTATCACTTCAACTTCTTCTGACTCAAGGTCAACAGGAAGAATTAATGTTTATTTTAACAAAAGTGTTGACACAAGCGTAAGCGTATGGCAGAAAGCAAATGGAAATGTTGATTTAAAAGCAAAGTTAATTGAGAGAATAAATCAGGCGAGATATTCAATTGATATATGTATTTATAATTTTTCAGGTACGGTCGCAAGCCAAATAGCAGATGCGCTCGTTAATGCAAAAAACCGCGGTGTTAAAATTAGATTTATAACTGAACAAGAAAATTATAATCCAGCGAGAGCAGGTTATTCAAAATTGATAAATGCTGGGATCCCGATTTTGAGGGATAACACAAGCGGATATATGCATAACAAGTTTGTAATAATTGATTATAGGGATACAAGTTCCTGGAGCAATGTTTGGGTTTTAACTGGCTCGTGGAATTTCACGGACGAAGGAACTAACAGGGATTTTCAAAATTTGATAGAGATCCAAGATAGAGCGATTGCTGGTGCATTTACGCGAGAGTTTGAGGAGATGTGGGGCGGTAGTGGTGATTTCCCAGATACCGCAAGAATGAGGTTCGGATCAAACAAGACGGAAAACACTCCACATGTTTTCAACATAAAAGGAAAAAGAGTTGAAGTATACTTCAGTCCCTCGGACGGGGTCGCTTCAAAGATAACCAAAGCATTAAACCAGGCAAATCATTCAATCTTTTTTGCGCTTTTGACATTTACAAATTCAACTTTATCAAACGCAATTAAAGCAAGATACGACGCTGGCGTAAGAAAAATTAAGGGAATACTTGATAACAACACAGACACAGGAAGTCAATATTCCTTCCTTTTAAATTTTTCTGAAGTTCTAATTGATACAGATAGAGCCGCGTTACTTCATCACAAGTATTGTTTGATTGATCCAACGCATATTTTTTCAGATCCAATTCTTATCACTGGTTCATACAATTGGTCAAACTCCGCTGAAAATAGCAACGATGAAAATGTTTTGATAATTTGGGATACTCTTCTTGTAAATCTTTATCTACAGGAGTTCGTTGCAAGGTATAAGCAAAACGGCGGGCGCGATGTAATTACATCCGTCCAGGAAATCTCAAACGAGGTTCAAGATTTTGAACTTTCACAAAATTATCCAAATCCTTTTAATCTGGAAACTAACATCATTTATTCAATTCCGTTTGATGGCTTTGTTAGTTTGAAGGTTTTTGATGTTCTTGGCAGGGAGGTTTTAAGCGCAGTGAATTCATATCAAAAGTCCGGAAGATATCGTTTGAATTTAAAATTTGATAGTGTTAATTTAAGCTCCGGAGTTTATTTTTACCATCTTGAGGTCACAAATTCAGGGCGACGCATAGTTTCGCCCACAAGAAAGATGATTATTATAAAGTGATTCAAAGTTGATGGAAAAAAATTTACCTTATGATGAAATAAGACGGCGTTTTATAGAATCCGAGGATTTTAACGAAATTTTTGATGCTGTAGAGGAAGCGATAAGGCAGAAAATAGACGATGTTGAACTTTATAGGTTGCTTTTCTGGAACAATTCTCTTTCTGCCGAGGCAATTGCTATGTTTGGGGAGAAAATTGCAAGTGAGTTTCCCTCAATTGCATACGATATTTATATGTGGCTTGCGAGTGTTTTTGAAGTAGTTTATTCAAAATTTGATAACTATGAGGGAGCGTTGAAGTTTTATAGAAAAGCTTCCAAAATCAGACCACAAGAAATTGATCCATATCTTGACGCTGCGGATTGTTACGATCCCGATTTGAATATTCCACCTGCTGAATCTTTAATTGAATTCCTTGTTGAAGGATTAAAATATGTGAGAACTCCTAAACCGATCTACCAACGATTGTATGCTTTACACAAGGCGATCGGAAACGAAGAAATGGCAAGATATTACGAACAAAAGATGAAAGAAGTTTGAGAACCTATGATTTAAAAGGTTATCTGAGCATAGCCACAGCAACACTTTTCTGGGGTTTTTCAGCAACGATTGCTAAGTTTTTATTTAAGCAAGAAGTTGATCTCCTCGCTCTCGTTCAAATGAGATCAACTCTTTCGTTTATTGTTTTGTTTCTCGTCCTTTCTGCGTTCAAAAGAGAATATATGAAAATTTCAATAAGCGACATTCCGAAGTTTGCTTTGCTTGGTGTGATTGGAATTGCGGGTTCAAATTTTACATATTACTTTACATTAAACGAGATAAATGTCGCCACAGCGATAATTATGCAGTATACTGCTCCAGTTCTCGTTGTTCTTTATGGGGTGCTGTTCGGAAGTGAAAAAATCACATCTGTTAAGGTGCTCTCTGCTTTTCTTTCGTTATTTGGATGTTCGCTTGTGGTTCGGATTTTTGATGTGCAATTTCTAAACATAAGTAAAATTGGCATAGTAAGTGGCGTTGCCTCAGCTTTGTGCTGGGCATTTTTCAATATCTATGGCAAAAAAGTTGGATTTAAATACAACACTTGGACAAACCTCACATTTGGATTAATGTTTGCGGGAATTTTTTGGCTTTTCTTCAATCCACCGTGGAAGATCCTTGAAGCAAATTACTCGGTAAATGATTGGCTTATTTTCTTTGTATTCGCGATGATCTCTGTCCTGATACCGTATTTTTTCTATTTTAGTGGTTTGAAACTTATTTTGCCATCATCTGCAATTATAACGAGCACCCTTGAACCAGTTGTCGCAATCGTTTCTGCTTGGATGATTGTTGGGGAAAGGTTATCTTTAATTCAAATTTTAGGAGCGATCTTTGTCTTGAAATCGGTCATTTTGTTGCAAGTTGCAAATAAACAAAGAGGCACAAGTTGAGGACAGAAAGAAGGATTGAAAGGATAAAATATGTTCTATCTCATAGACAGGATGATTTAACCGTTGTCGTTGAGAACATTCACGATCCGCATAATGTTAGCGCAATTATAAGAACTTGTGATGCGGTTGGGGTTTTTATGATAAATCTCGTTTATACAATTGAAGAATTTCCAGACATCGGGAAGAAATCAAGCGCCGGGACGATGAAGTGGGTTTACAGGAGAAATTTTAAAAGCATTGATGATTGTTATAATACATTGAGAAGCGAAGGATTTAAAATTTATGCAACTAAAATTGTTGAGAACGCTAAATCTCTTTATGAACTTGACTTAACTCAAAAGGTTGCCTTCGTTTTTGGAAACGAGCATCGCGGCGTTTCTGATGAGGCAAGTGAAAAAGCAGACGCAATTTTCATGATCCCTATGTTCGGAATGGTTCAAAGTTTGAATGTTTCGGTTGCTTGCGCTGTAACTCTTTATGAAACATTGAGACAGCGACTTTACGCAGGACATTACGATAAACCGAAGCTAAAACCAGAACTTTTTGAAAAAATTTTTCTTGAATGGCTTGAAAAATAAAAGATGGATCAATCTATGTTAATTGATACACACGCACATATTTACTGGGAAAGCTACAACGAAGATAGAGAAGAGATGTTGAAAAGAGCTATTGATTCAGGGGTTAAATATATCATTTGCCCCGGGACAGATATTGAAACAAGCGTGAAAGCAATTGAGCTTGCAGAAAAATACGATTTTGTCTATGCTGGGGTTGGCTTTCATCCACACGATGCGATCAAAGCAGGAGATAGAGAACTTGAAAAGATTGAAGAGTTAAGCTATCATCCAAAGGTTGTCGCAATAGGTGAAATTGGACTTGATTTTCATTACAATTTTTCGCCAAGAGAAAAGCAAATTGAGGTTTTTAAAAAACAAATTCAAATTGCCAAACGAAGAAATTTACCAGTTATAATTCACAATAGGGAATCACATAAGGAAATTTTTGAAGTTCTTGAATCAGAAATAGATGATAAATGGACAGGTTTCGGCAAACTTGCTGATGGGAAATTGCCACCACCGCGAGGTGTATTTCACGCATTTAGTGGAACGGTTGAAGACGCATGGAGAGCGATAAAGCTTGGATTTTATATTTCAATTCCAGGTGTTATAACTTTTAAAAACGCTCAAAATTTGATTGATGTTGTACGGGAAATCCAGCCGGAGCATTTGCTTGTTGAAACCGATTCACCGTTTCTTACACCACATCCGTTTCGCGGAAAGAGAAATGAGCCGATGTATGTTAAATTTGTCGCTGAAAAAATTGCACAAATTCAAGGACTGACGGTTGAAGATATTGAAAGGACCACTAGCTTCAATGTCTATCGCCTTTTCAGAATCGGACCAAAACCCGAGCCAAGGATCGCATATAAAATTAGAAATTCACTTTGTCTTAATGTAACATTGCGGTGTAACGCAGATTGTATTTTCTGCGATAGAAAAGGCGAAGCGATTGTTAAAGGCTACTTCTTAAAAATTGATCGCGATCCAACAGTTGAAGAATTTATAAAGGAAATTGGGGACCCAAAACAATATGATGAAATTGTCTTCGTTGGATATGGCGAGCCAACGATACGACTTGATGTTGTAAAAGAGGTTGCTAAATATGTTAAAGAACGCGGCGGGAAAACTCGTCTTGATACAGATGGACATGGGAACATAATCAACAAAAGAAACATAGTTCCAGAACTTGTTGGTTTAATTGATGTCGTATCAATAAGTTTAAATTCAATTGACCCAATTGAATACGGGAGATTGATGAACATAGATGGTGAGAAGTTTCATCCAGCAATGATTGAATTTGCAAAAGAATGTAAAAAATATGGAATTGAAACAATAATGACAATCGTTGGAGTTGATGGGATTGATGTTGAAAGGCACAAAAAATTCGTTGAGGAGGAGCTGGGTTTGAAATTTAAATATAGACCACTCTTTTAATTATGCCAAGCATATTTGACATACTTGGACCTGTGATGATAGGCCCATCAAGTTCACACACTGCTGGAGCTGCAAAATTAGGTTATATCGCAAGGCAACTTCTTGGATCTGAACCAAAACGAGCAGAGATAACCTTGTATAATTCGTTTGCAAGAACTTACAAAGGTCATGGGACAGATAGGGCAATTATTGGTGGAATTCTTGGCATCAAACCAGACGATGAGAGGTTGAGAAACTCGCTTGAGATAGCGAAAGAAAATGGTTTGAAATATGAGTTCAAACTCATAATGAAAGCTCCAAAACTTCATCCGAACTCTGCACGAATTAAATTATACGGTTCTGATAACAATGAAATTGAGATGGTTGGTTCATCGCTCGGTGGCGGAAGAATTGAAATTGTTGAGATAGAAGGTTTCAAGGTGAGCTTCTCGGTTATGACTCATACCATCGTTATAATTGCTGATGATATCCCAGGAAGTATCGCGCACATAAGCGGGGCGATCGCGGAGAAAAATATAAACATCGCAAATATGTTCGTCTCGCGCGAGGAAAAACTTGCAAACATGATAATTGAGGTAGATCAAGATGTTCCTGATGAGGTGCTTGAAAAGATTCGTTCTTTTGGATGGGTTCACTATGTTCGTTTGGTTGAGCCAATTTATTAACAAAAAATTTTGGAGCATAAGCTATGGAGATAAATTCTTTTGAAGATATTTTAAAGCACTGTCGCGAGCTGAAAGCGACAATCCCTGAAGTTATGATTGAGTATGAGGTTCGTAAAACTGGGAGAACGCGTGAGCAAGTGATTGAAGGTGTAAGAAGAATTTTAAATGTTATGATAGAGTCGGTAAATAATGGCTTAACCCGCGATGTTAAATCTCCAAGTGGTTTGTTAAACAATTACGCCAAAAAGGTATATAATGCAAAGATCAATGTTTTAACTGTGAATTTCCAAAGGGCAATTGCAAGAGCTATGGCTGTTAGCGAAGTTAACGCTTGCATGGGCAGGATCGCAGCGGCTCCAACCGCAGGTTCTTCCGGGATCATGCCAGCGGTTATAACAACTATGATGGAAGAGCATGGGATAGATGAAGATAAGGCAATTGAAGGTTTGCTCGTCGCTTCTGCGATCGGTCTCTTAATCGTTAAAAACGCGTCCGTCGCTGGCTCTGAAGCTGGATGTATGGGTGAGACAGGAAGCGCAGCTGCTATGGGCGCAGCTGCTATCGTTTATCTTCTTGGTGGAAACAATAAGCAAATTGAAAGTGCTGCGTCTTTCGCAATTCAAAATACAATGGGGCTTGTCTGCGATCCAATTGCAGGACTTGTTGAAGTGCCTTGTATTTTCAGAAACGCTGTTGGTGTTGCAAACGCTTTCACATCAGCACAAATCGCTCTTTCTGGAGTTGAATCTATCATCCCGCTTGATGAAGTGATATTTGCGATGAACGAGGTAGCGGAATTGATGTCCCCGAAACTTAAGGAAACAGCGCAGGGAGGTCTTGCAAATACAAAAACAGCAAGGGAAATTCAGCGAAGGTTCATATATCAAATTGATTTAGGAAAATAAATCTCTTTTGAGATGACATTTTTAAATCCAGCTTTTCTGTTCGCACTTGTTGCCTCTGCGATCCCAGTTCTAATTCATCTATTCAACCTCCGCAGGTTGAGAACGGTTGAGTTCAGTAGTGTTAAGTTTTTAAAAGAGCTCCAACGCTCAAGGATTCGTTCTTTAAAAATAAAACAAATAATTCTTCTGATCATTCGTGTCCTTGCTATCGTTTTCTTGGTCCTTGCTTTTTCAAGGCCTGTGATAAAAGGCTATCTTTTCAAGCCAATCATCGCAGGGCAAGCAAGAAGCAGTGTTATCCTGATAATTGACAATACCTTGAGCATGGCTTCAACTGACGAGAACGGAAGCTTCATCAATCAAGCAAAATCAGTTGCACAAGGCATTGCGGATGTTTTGAGCGAATCCGATGAGTTCGCACTAATCCGCATGTCGGATCTTCCAATTGTTGCTACCGATGGATTTATACACAATGTTTCTTTTTTTAGAAAGCTTATTGAAGAAACAGAATTCACATATACACACAAAAAACTCTATGAAGCGCTCGCAGTTGCGAGCGAGCTTATTGAAAAAGCAAAGAATTTAAATCGCGAAATTTACATAATTTCTGATCTTCAAAAGAGCGAATTTGAGTTTTCACTTGACACTTTAAATCGCAAGATCAAAATCCCTCCAGATGTTCGTGTTTTTTTAGTAAATGTTGGCGAATTCGGAGGACAAAATTTTTCCGTTGATAAAATTGAAATAAAGAACAAGATAATTTTCCCGGGGCGAACTCTCGGTCTTGACGCAATTGTTTCAAACCATGGGCAAAGCGATGTCTCAAATTATGTCGCAAGCGTTTTTCTAAATGGTAGAAGAGTTGCGCAGAAAAGCGTAAACATTAAAAGCGGTGAATCACGGCTGATTGATTTTAATATCTTAACAGAAGATCTGTCGGGATTTGTTGAAGGTTTCGTTGAAATAGAAGATGATAACTTCAGCTTTGACAACAGACGATTTTTCACCTTTTTCATACCGACCGGGATAAAACTTTTGCTTGTAGGAAATGACGAGGATCTTAGATTTTTAAAACTTGCTCTTTCAACAGTCCAGGAGATATACAGGAGAGAATTTTTCAAGATAACACAGGCATCGTTTCAATCCTTGGGGCGATTTGAATTTTCAAATTTTGATGTTGTCTTCCTTGTGAAGCCAACTCAAATTGATAGGAGCGTTTCCGATAGATTGAGAAATTTTGTTTCAGATGGCGGTGGGGTTGTGATTTTTATGGGTGGATTTGCGAATTTCCAAAATTTAAATCAGAATTTTAATTCCGTTTTTAAATTGCCTGAGTTTGAAGGGATAGTGAAGCAAAAAATGTTTTTTTCAAAAGTTGATTTGAATCATCCAATTTTTGAGAATGTCTTCACGGAAGCGCCCAAGAAATTTGACTCCCCAGAGGTAAGAGAATATGTCAAGTTTAAAACAAATTATGGTTTTACATCCATTGTTGAATTTTCGGATGGAAGTCCGTTTCTAATTGAAAAATCTGAGGGAAGCGGTAGAATTTTAATTTTTACAACTGAACCAACCGATAGAGTTTCAGATTTACCTTACAAGGGGATCTTTGTCCCGCTCGTTTTTCAGTCGGTTCTGTATTTAACAACTCCAACTGGGCTTAAACCTGAATATGCAATTGGTGATACAGCTGAATTTAGAGTTGATTTGATCAAAAAGTTTTATGGGCAAAGTTTTAAAGACTTAAAACTTGTGCGACCAGATGGTAGCGATTTCGCTTTCGGATCAAATGGAAATTTTGTGAGGATAGGCCAAGCGACGATTCCAGGAATTTACGCCATATCAAGCGGTGGAAGAGGGGATATCTTGAAATTTGCTTTTAATCCGCCAGCGGAGGAGTTTGAATATGAGAAAGAAAATGAAAAAGAAATCACCTCTTTCCTTGAAACCTTTGGAGTGAAACAATATAAAACACTTGGATATTCAGAGCGTAAGATCAAAGATGAAATTTTAAGGGCAAGGTATGGGATTGAATTGTGGAAGTTCTTCCTTGCGCTTTCAATCTTGATGTTTCTTGCCGAAAGTTTGATCTCAAGAAAAATGTGAATTCATAAAAAACTTAAATTTAACGCACAAATGAAAGTTGAAATTAAACATTTAATTCTTCACAACTCTTCAGGGGATCGGATAACAGCGAATGTTCATTTTGTTGGCGACTTTTTACCAGCACCTGTCGTAGTTTATTCGCATGGTTTCCTTGGATTTAAAGATTGGGGTTTCATCCCGTATGTCGCGGACAAATTCGCTGAAAATGGTTTTGTATTTGTGAGGTTTAACTTTTCACACAACGGAATTAGCGAAAATCCTAACAAGATAACAGATTACGACAAACTTGCGAGAAATACCATCTCAAAGCAACTTGAAGATTTAACTGCGGTGATTGAATATGTTTTTTCAAAAGAATTTAAAATGCTAAACAATGGTCAATTGTTTTTGCTCGGACATTCGGCTGGCGGTGGTATCTCAATTATAAAGGCAGTTGAAGATGAAAGAGTTAAAGCGATCGCCTTGTGGGCTTCAGTATCAACATTCCAAAGATACAGCAGACATCAGATTGAAGAATTGGAAAAAAATGGTTATATTTTTGTGCGTGTTCCCGATTCTATGATTCAAATTAAAATTGAAAAGATAGTTTACGATGATTTCGTTAAGAATCAGGAAAGGTATGATGTCGTGAAGGCGATTTCAAAATTGAAAATCCCGATTTTAATTATTCACGGATCAGCTGATGTAATAGTGCCATTGATTGAGGCGGAGAGATTGAAAAATGCGAACCCGGAACATACGAAACTTGTTTTAATTCCAGAAGCAAATCACTTTTTCAACATAAAGCATCCAATGGATCAACCAAGTCATCAACTTATCAAAGTTGTTGAAGAGACGGTTTTATTTTTTAAAGAACCAACTTTTAAAAACAAAAACCTTGTGCGAGATGAAGCAGATAAAAGCATTATCAATTGATCTATCACGAGCGACAACATTAACGAACGCATTATGGGTGCTTGCATTTGCAAGCCTTACATTTCTTGGAGCGAAGATAGAAATCCCAACTTATCCAGTTCCTTACACATTGCAAACCATGTTTGTGCTATTAAGTGGAGCTTTTCTTGGTCCGTATCTTGGGGCTTTGAGTCAATTTATATATCTTGGTCTTGGATCGGTTGGTTTGCCTGTTTTCGCAGGACCAACAGCTGGATTTGTTAAACTGCTCGGACCAACTGGTGGATATCTTCTTGCTTTCCCGATTTCAGCTTTCATCACAGGTTACCTTGTTAGGTTGAAAAATGGATTTGGGTGGGTTCTTTTCTCAATGTTTTTAGGATTAATTTTGATCTTCGTTTTTGGCACGATTCAGTTAAATCTTGTCTTGATTAAGAATTGGAGCGAAGCAATTAAATCTGGATTTTTGATTTTTTCGGTTTGGGATTTGGTGAAGCTTTTCGCATCTGCTTCAATTTTCTATAGCTTGAGGAGATTTTCAAAATAAAGGTCAAGATTGGCAAATATGCACTTAACAGAGACATTAATGTGGATTTTGTTCAATGTTTTCGTTCTTGGCATGCTTGCGCTTGATCTCGGGGTATTTCATAGGAAGGCGCATGAGGTCAAGTTCAAAGAAGCTGTTATATGGAGCATCGTTTGGATTGCTTTAGCTCTTGCGTTCAATGTCCTTGTCTACTTCTGGCACGGAACTCAATCCGCGCTTGAATTTTTAACAGGTTACCTTGTTGAGAAATCTCTGAGCGTTGATAATATATTCGTCTTCTTGATGATATTTACATACTTTGGTGTTAGCCCGATGTATCAGCACAAAGTTTTGTTCTGGGGAATTCTTGGCGCAATAATCATGAGAGCGATCTTCATATTCGCTGGAGTGACATTGATAAAAATTTTCCATCCGATAATTTATATCTTTGGTGCTTTTCTAATTTTCACAGGTATAAAAATGGGATTACAAAAGGACAGGGAGATACATCCTGAAAGAAATCCCGTTTTGAAGGTTTTTCGTAAATTTTTCAGCATCACTCCGGATTATGTAGATGGGAAATTTTTCGTAAGACAAGGGAAGAAACTAATTGCAACTCCGCTTTTCGTTGTCCTTCTCGTTGTTGAAAGCACGGATGTCGTTTTCGCTGTTGATTCAATCCCGGCGATAATTGCGATAACTCGTGATCCTTTCATAGTTTATACATCAAACATATTTGCAATTCTTGGTTTAAGGGCTCTTTATTTTGCGATCGCTGGATTTGTTAAGTTGTTTAGGTATTTTAAATATGGTTTATCAATCGTTCTTGTCTTCATCGGCATAAAGATGTTGATTTCCGATTTTTATAAAATTCCAACGGTGATTGCTCTTATTACTGTTTTCAGCATAATTACGATTTCAATCCTCGCGTCAATTATAATTCCAGAGCCGAGGCCAGCTCTTAATCCAGCCGGCAATCCAGGCGAAAAAGAGAAGGAAAACAAAAGTTAAAAAGCAAAAATGGGGTTGGCACAATTAACAACTCAGACGGTAGGTTTCCCTATAACGCGGCTTAGAAGGTTAAGGATGACAGAACAATTTAGAAAAATGGTAGCTGAAACACAGCTTTCAACCGATGATTTTATTTATCCGCTTTTTGTCTGTCCAGGTGAAAATGTTAAGAGAGAAGTTCGTTCAATGCCAGGTGTTTATCAGCAATCAATAGACAACATAATTCGTGAATGCGAGGAGGTATATAAACTTGGTATTCCAGCGGTGATCTTGTTTGGTATTCCGGAAAGAAAGGATGAATTTGGCTCCGAAGCTTATGATGAAAATGGTATAATTCAAAGGGCTGTTAGAGCTTTGAAAAAAGAAATACCGGAGCTTGTCGTCATAACTGATGTTTGCTTGTGTGAGTATACATCGCACGGGCACTGTGGAATAGTTAAAGAAGTCGCCCCAGGTAAATATGAAATTTTAAATGACGAAACAGTTGAACTTTTGGCCAAAGAGGCTTTAACTCATGCGGAGGCGGGAGCAGATATGGTAGCTCCAAGTGATATGATGGATGGGAGGGTTTTAGCGATAAGAAAAATTCTTGATGAGAATGGTTTCCAAAATGTTCCCATAATGTCATATGCTGCAAAGTATGCATCTGGATTTTATGGACCATTTAGAGAGGCAGCTGAGTCTACCCCAAAGTTTGGTGATAGAAAAAGTCACCAGATGAACCCGGCTAATTCGGATGAGGCGATGAGGGAAATAGCACTTGATATCCAGGAGGGAGCAGATATAGTTATGGTTAAACCAGCGCTTGCTTATCTTGATGTGATTTACAGAGCAAAGCAGGAATTTAAAGTTCCAATTGCAGCATATCAGGTCAGTGGTGAATATTCAATGATAAAAGCTGCTTCTCTAAATGGGTGGATAGACGAACAGCGAATAATGATTGAGACATTGACAGCGATAAAGAGAGCAGGTGCTGATTTGATCTTAACATATTTTGCTAAAGATGCTGCGAAAATTTTAAAAAGTGGGAGTTGAAAAATCCGCAGAAAAAGTTTGCAAATTCTCCGTTGGAAAAAATTATAAAAACTAATTCCACAAGGAGGCGTAATGGCTAAAAGAGAGCGCTGGGCTACAAGAATTGGGTTGATACTTGCAATGGCGGGAAATGCAGTCGGGCTCGGAAACTTTCTTAGATTTCCAGTTCAGGCTGCACAAAATGGCGGGGGAGCATTCATGATCCCATATTTTGTTGCTTTTCTCTTGCTTGGTATACCTCTTATGTGGGTTGAATGGGCTATTGGAAGATACGGGGGAAAATTCGGACACGGAAGCGCTCCAGGAATGTTTGATGCTATGTGGAAAGCTCCGATTTCAAAATATCTCGGCGCCCTTGGTCTTTTTATTTCAACAGTTATAATGATCTATTACACATACATTGAATCGTGGACGCTTGCCTTTAGCTTTTTCTCTATTACCAAGGCCTATTTCGGTGAGACGACATTTGAAGCTATGAGAAGTTTTTTGCATAGTTATCAAGGCATAGAGAAAAATTATTTCCAAAGCATTCTTCCTGCTTACTTTTTCATGTGCTTAACTCTCTTCCTTAACTTTTTTATACTTTACCGTGGCATTTCAAGAGGCATTGAGATGTTTGCAAAAATAGCGATGCCGATGCTTTTCCTTTTCGCAATTATACTTGTTATAAGAGTTGTAACTCTCGGGACTCCAGATCCAGTGAACTATCCAGAACGAAGTGTTGAAAGTGGTTTCGCTTTTATTTGGAATCCCGATTTTTCAAAACTTGATGATGCAAAGATATGGCTTGCAGCTGCAGGTCAAATTTTCTTTACTCTTAGCGTCGGTATGGGAACGCTTCAAGCGTATGCAAGTTATCTAAGGGAAACCGATGATATTGCTTTAAGCGGTCTTTCAACGGCGTCAACGAATGAGTTTGTTGAAGTAATCCTTGGTGCAAGCATTGCAATACCTGTTGCGGCTGCATTTTTTGGAATTGAAGCGACTCAAGAAATTGCAAAGGGAGGTGCGTTCAATCTTGGCTTCGTTTCAATGCCGATAATCTTTCAAAAATTGCCATTCGGTGAGTTCTTTGGATTTCTCTGGTTTTTGCTTCTTTTCTTTGCTGGAATAACTTCATCTGTTGCGATGGCTCAACCTTTAATTGCATTTTTAAAAGAAGAGTTTGGAATTTCACATGGTAGAGCGACTGCTTTGATCGGTTTCTTCGTTTTTATCGCAATTCAATTTGTTGTTTTCTTTTTGGAGCATGGGTTCCTTGATGAAATGGATTATTGGGCTGGGACATTTGGGCTTGTCCTTTTTGCCTTGTTTGAAATTATAATTTTCGCTTGGATCTTTGGAATGGATAAAGGTTGGGCTGAAATTACAAAAGGTGCAGATATAAAGGTGCCACGAATTTTCTACTACATCATCAAATACATCACACCGCTCTATCTTCTTTTCATCATGATAAACTGGTTGATTCAAGATGCTATACCAACATTTTTGATGGAAGGTGTAAATCCCGAAGATGTTCCCTATAGATGGGGTGCAAGAGCGTTGATGCTTTTGGTATTCATTGTTATTATTCTGCTAGTTAGAACTGCGTGGAAAAGACGAGAAAATAAATTTGGGGTAGCAGAATGAAGCTGACAGTAGAAGGAATCATTTTTATGACGATTGCGTGGGGAATCGTTGCGACTCTTACATTTTACTGCTTTACTAAAGTTTTGAAGACAAAAATAAAATATGACAACCAAGACGACGAGTAAAAAATTAACTTAATTTTTGAGACCAAGTGAATCAATTGTAACGAGGGGAATTTACCAAAGCTGGCTAAATTCTTACCCCTGCCCCCTCTCAATCTCACCGAGAGGGGAACAGGGGTAAGTTAATAATTACTTCAACAACATCATCTTCTTCGTTTGCACGAACTTACCTGCTTTCATCACATAGAAATAAACACCGCTTGCGACCATCCTTCCGTTTTTATCTCTTGCATCCCATCTTACTCTGTATTTTCCTGGCTGAACGAACTCATTTATAAGCGTTGTGACTTCCCTTCCGAGAATGTCGTAAATTTTTATCTCAACATTCACAGCAATTGGAACAGAGAATTCAATGTCAGTTGTCGGGTTGAATGGATTTGGATAGTTTTGGGCAAGGTAAAATTCTTTTGGAACTTCATTAGTGGCGATTTGAACTTTAACAGGTTTCGGAGCTTCGCGAATTTCAATTGCATCGGCTCTGATAACGAAGCTATCTCGCTTTGCTCTGTTAACAAGTGAATCAGCGTAGTATGCATTTACAAGTGCTGTATCATTTTCAAGTCGTATATAGCCAAAGATTGCGGTTTGCTTTGAACCCATTGTGAAGTCGCGACCACCGCGTCTAAACTGGAATCTACCGAGGCGAATTCTTTCAACGCCCATTTGGCTAACGATAACAGTTTCGGGTTTAACTCCACCTTGTTGATAGATTAAATATCTTGCTCTTGGAGTTGAATTTGCCGCTGCAAGCCCTGTTCTTGCGAAAACATCAAAGCTATCCACCTCAGGCGCACCTTCCCTCATTGGGATGAATGGATACCATTCTGCAAATGCATTTGGAGCTCCATAAATATAAGCAATCAATCTTGAGTTGTTAATTCCGCTTCCAGTTATCTTATTCCACTTATCAAATGTCGTATCAACAGGTGGATAAACATAGCTAACTATTGACGGTTGAGCATAAAATTCGTTTTCAACATCGTTGTCCGCATAAATTAATGTTCCTCTTCCTACTCCAGTGAAAACAATGGTTAAAACGCTATCATATTTTGAATTTGAAACGATGTAAAGTGTGTCAACATAGGTTCTCAAATCTCTTGGTGCAAATTCAATTACAAGGTTAAGTTTTCCATTTATCGCTGGCAGTTCAATTGGTAATCTTGGCATGTTGATAACTCTAAAAATCCCTGATGTATCGGCGAAACGAATTTCATAAATCCAAAGTGATCTTTCTCCGTTGCTTCCAATTGTTATCGTTCTCCTATAGTTACCCTGCAATTCCCTTTCAATAAGGTCAATTGCAACTTCGCCAAAGCCAACAGTCCTTGAGGCAATAGTAATTTGTGGATGTGTTGGGACTTTTCTAACTCTTAAAAGATCTGTTCTCAGGAAGTTACCAGAAGCTTGTCCTGGATTGCTAAATATAACTTGTGTTGGCCCTCCGGGATTTAGTTTAAATGTAAACCCAGGACCGCCAATTTGTGCCCAAAGCAGAACAGTAGTGATCTGTCTTTGGTTAAAGCCAGTTACCCTTTGTGTATCAGCAAAGAATGGCGTTATGACATCAATCTGTGCTGCTGTAGCTGCATTTGGAGAACCAGCAGGTCCACTATATTCAAGTATGTAATCTCCACCAAGTGTATCCGGAATAACAAATTGATACAAAGCCCTAGGTATTTGATCTGTTCCAGTGTAAACTCTGCTGAAACGATTTCCACCAGGAATTGGAAATGGATATGGGCTTATAACGCTATTCAACCATCCAGTTGGAGTTTCTTGATATAAAACTTCACTTCCACCCGGAGCTCTCCAATGTGGTTCGCTTCCATCACTTGCATTCATAATGAAATTATAATTAAGACCTTGCCCAACGACATGCAAATAAGCAACTGGTTCCAACGGATCATTACTTTCTATCCTAAGTGAATCAACAGCAAATTCTTCTTGATATGGTCTGAAAACAATAGTAAGATCATAATAACTCCCTGGGTTTATTCTTATCGGCATTGGATCAGTTGTATAAAATCTGCCAGTATGTCCATAGACATTGTAAATTGTTAAAACGCTATCGCCAAGATTATACAAACGAACTTTCTTTTCCGCTGTTTCTCCAATCGTGACTTCTGGGAAAGTTTCACCTACTCTGTAAAGTGCGAAATGGTCCATGTTTGGTCTCGTAGTATCTGGAGTTGTCAATTGCCAGGGATTTCCTTTCATCCTTCGTCCGAACTCAAGGTCACGAGGGAGATCACTTCTTAACACTCTTACAGCATCAACCCTTAGAAATGCTGGTGTTAGTGTATCAGCACCTATCGTAACAATCGTCGGTGCCCCAGCATTTAATCTCAAAATTGTAAGTGGATACCAAGCACCATCGCCAGTATTTTGTGTTGGTCTCCAAAGCCCCGCTCGTTGCAAAACAGGTAAATCTGCACCATTTAACATTTGATTATGTCTTAATGAGTCAGCATAAAATCCCTCCCCAAATCTTTCTACAGTAACATAGCTATTCGGCGAAGCATTACCACTTTGTTGTAAGTAGTAATAAAGGATATAATAATCATCTTTGTCAAGGATGTTTTGCTGTGTTTGGGTCGGGATACCGAAAATATATCTTGCCCATGCACCCGATGGGCTTCCAGCTGTGAATGGAGTTCGTCTGTGATCAGGACCAACATTCGCTCCGCCAGTATTTGTAAACCAACCAGGTCCAGGTTGTCCAGATGCAACTGAGTTTGGTGGTTTTTCGTAATATCCATCCGATGAATCACGGTCAACTTCCCAATTTGCCGATGTTCCAGCTAAATTCGGCGTGTTATCAACTGTGAACCATTTTTGCTTCGTTGTATCAAGCGGTGCCCATTGTGAATAAGCATTGCTTGAAAATATGATTAAAATGGCTACGATTAAAAATATAATTTGACGCATATAGATTCACCTCTTTTTATGTTATTTTTTGCGTTTGTAAATAGTTATCCGAATTACTCCGGGCTTTCCAAGAAACCTATCGTATCCAACTGGAATAACTTTGTAATATACCCAGACGCTATCCTCAGCAAAACTTGGGATAGTTGAATCTGCATAGCTTGGAACTCTTACAGGAGGTTGAAGCAACGAGAGCTTACCTCCGGCGGTATCACGCAAAGCCCTATAAACTTCCCACTCCCTTAAGTTGCCATTGTCATTATACTCCCAATTTAAGGTAACAAGATACTTGCCCGTCCTTGTAGTATCTACCCTTGCGCGTAGGTTTTTAACATCTGGGACTCTCTCTATATGTGTTGGTGTAATCAAATCTCTCGGTTTATCGCAACCATACAGTAAAACTATTAAGAGGCAAGTTAAAAAAAATCTTTGAAGCATCTTCTCAAGAAATTTTGTTTACGGATTTTTAATTTCTCGCTGACACGAGATTAAAAACTTAATTAAACATCCGTTCGGAATTAAATGGATTTCTCTTCCAAAAGTAAGGTAACCTTTGAAAGAATAAAAAGCAAGAAAAATCGGTGCAAAATTTTAAATCGTGAAAAATTCTTATTCCTCCGAGCTTGACCATAGGGATAACCTGCGGAACGATTGAGAAATTGATAATTTATCCCGCATTTTCTATATTTTTTTATGCTTGGTTGGCTTTTAAAACGAAGAAAATCGGAATATGAAAATTTTGATAGTTGACGATGTGTCCGAAAGCCTTGAATTGTTGAAAGAAGTTTTTGAAACGATGGGATATGCTGTTTTAACCGCAAACAATGGTGCGGAAGCTCTTAAAATTCTTGATGAGGAAAGAGTTGATGTTATAATCTCTGATGTTTTAATGCCGAAAATGGATGGATTTGTATTTTGTAGGGAGGTCAAGAGGAATGAACATACTCGGAACATTCCATTTATATTTTATACAGCAAATTATACTGATCCTGAAGATGAAAAATTTGGGCTAGGGCTCGGGGCAGATGCTTATCTTATTAAACCTATAGATATTCAAATTCTCATTAACACTGTTGAAAAATTGCTTCAAAAAGGTAAAGCGGAGATCTCAAAAGTGGATGCTGTGAGCGATGATGTTCAATATCTGCGTGAGTATAATACAGTTTTAATTCGCAAGCTTGAGGATAAAATGTATGAACTTGAGCGGGCAAATGAGATGTTGATGAAGATGAACCGAGAGCTTCAAGTTTCACACGAACAATATAAGAGCTTATTTGAAAACGCTGGGAAACCAATTTTCATTGTTCAGCCGGAGACCTGGATGGTTCTTGATGCAAACAATCAGGCTGAAAATCTTTTGAAATGCACAAGGGATGAGATTTTGAATTTAAATTTCGCAAAATACAAAAAATTCTTCCAACCGCTTTTTGAGGGGGAAAGAGTTGTTAATTTTGAAACAACCATAATTGATTTTGAGGGAAACGAAAAAATTGTTGAGATGACGGCGAATTTAATCGGGTATGCTGATACAAGCACGATTCAAATTATAATCTCGGATCTTACCGAGAAAAGAAAAATTCAAGATGAGCTAATCCAGACAGAAAAACTTGCTTCGCTCGGACGATTATCCGCTTCAATTGCTCATGAAATAAGGAATCCGCTTTCAGCGATAAATATAAATCTTCAGTTTCTTGTAAGAAAATTTCAAGAAGGAACACAAGAGAGAAAATACCTTGATCTTGCGCTTGAGGGGGTTCGTAGGATTGAGAAAATAGTTGAAGCAACTTTGAACTTCGCCAGACCAAGTAAGCCAAATGTTAAAGAGGAAAACATAAATGATGTGATAAATGCCACGCTTCCGCTTGTTGAGATATCAACATTAAAAAAGAAAATTGAAATCATGACGAAGCTTGAACCAGACCTTCCAAAAGTGAAAATTGATTTTAAGCAAATTCAGCAAGTTATTTTAAATATATTAACAAACGCGGTTGATGCAATTAACGATGTAGGACAAATATGCATAAAATCATATCTTGCGGAAGAAGGTGGAACAAATTATGTTGTCGTTTCAATTTCCGATACTGGATGTGGAATTCCAAAAGATGAGCTTACGAAAATTTTTGAACCATTTTACACCAAGAAAAGCGATGGAACGGGGCTTGGCCTTGCTATAAGCAAGCAAGTTATGAATCATCACGATGGAAAAATTGAGGTTGAAAGCGAAGTAAATCGTGGGACAACTTTTTATTTAAAATTTAAAGTAAAATAAGAGAGGCGTTAAAATGAAGATTAAGGTCATGGTCATTGACGATGATGAACTTTTTAACCGATCTATAACCCAGGTTCTTAAAGATTCTGGTTATGAGGTGTCTTCACATTTAAGTGGAGAAGAGGCATTCAGAGAATTGCAAAACGATCAGCCTGATATAGTTTTACTTGATATCTTCCTCAAGGGTGAAAATGGGCTTGATATCTTAAAAAAAATTAAAGATGAGTTCACCTCTCTTCCAGTTCTAATGATAACTGCTTATTCCGATGTTAATCTCGCTGTCCAGGCGATAAAACTTGGTGCTGAAGATTTCATACTAAAACCGCTTGATTTTGAGCAACTTGAGATCGCAATGCAGAAAGCTGTCAAAAATATAAAGTTGCAGCGAGAAGTTCAGCAATTGAAGGAACAGCTGGCGGAACGCGCGGGTGAGTATCGCATAATTGGACAAAGCAAGGGACTTCTTGACGCTCTTATTTTGGCTGAGAAATATGCACTCGGAGATGATACGACCGTTTTGATAATAGGAGAAACGGGGACAGGCAAAGAATTAATTGCAAGATATATCCACGAAAAAAGCGCAAGGCGAGATGGCCCATTTATAGCAATCAATTGTGGTGCGATCCCTAAGGATTTGGTAGAAAGCGAACTTTTTGGATATGAGCGTGGAGCTTTCACAGGAGCAACTGAAAAAATGAAACAAGGAAAGTTTGAACTCGCACACGGTGGGACCATTCTTCTTGATGAGATTGGCGAATTGAGCCCTGAGGCACAAGTAAAACTTTTAAGAGTTCTGCAAGATAAAAAATTTTATCGGCTCGGTGGAACAAAGGAAATATCAGTTGATGTTAGAGTGATAGCTTCAACTAATAAGAATCTAAAAGAAGAAGTTGAGGCAGGCAGATTTAGAAGCGATCTTTACTATAGATTAAATGTAGCAACAATTTACCTTCCTCCGCTCAGGGAACGAAAAGAGGATATACCACTTCTTGTTATGAGCTTCATTGAGGAATTTAATAAGAAGTTTAGAAAAAACTTTATCGGAGTTAATGAGAAAGCGCTTGATATTTTGAAGTCATATCACTGGCCCGGAAACATTCGTGAGTTGCGAAATACAATAGAGAGAATATTACTGGTTGAAAACGACACGGAAATTAAACCAGAACATCTTAGGCATCTTCAACTTCAAAAAGCTGATGTTGAAATTGACAAGGAAAGTGAATTTGTGCTTAAAATTCCACCGACAGGGATAAGCATGGATAAGGTTTTGCGTGAGCTTATAATTCAAACATTAAAAATAACAAATGGTAATCAAGTCCAAGCAGCAAAAATTCTCGGGATAACTCGCTCAAAGTTGAGGTATAGAATGGAACAATTAAAAATTGAACAAAAGAAAACAATTACGGAAGGGAAATGATACTTAGCGACAAAAGAATTCTTGAGGAAATTGAAAAAGGTAATATCGTAATTGATCCGTTTGATATAAATTGTCTCGGGACAAATAGCTACGATGTGCATCTTGGGGAATGGATGGCTGTTTACAAAAATGAGATACTTGATGCGAAAATAGAGAATGAACTTGAGTATTTCAAGATCCCTCCAGAGGGTTTGATTCTTTATCCGAACCGACTCTACCTGGGAGTTACGCTTGAATATACTGAAACACATGGCTTCGTCCCATTTCTTGAGGGAAAATCAAGCGTTGGGCGACTTGGAATTGATATTCATTCCACAGCTGGAAAAGGGGACGCTGGTTATTGCAACCACTGGACGCTTGAAATATCAGTGAAGCAACCGGTCAGAATCTATGCTGGTATGCCAATTGGTCAACTGATTTACTTTGAAATCTCGGGCGAGATCCTGACACCTTACAACAAAAAGAAAACAGCTAAATATAATCAGCGTTCCAATAAGCCGATCGGCTCAATGATGTGGAAAAATTTTCTGTAAATTCTCAAAGTTGACACCTCATATGATTTGAAAAATTATTAACACACTAAATTTTGCAATCTTGTCTTACGCTTGTTCATTTCTTACTCCAGGGGCGAAAAGAAATCATCTGATGACTCTGAATGTGTTTAAACACTTGACAAATTCAAAAAATTTTTTATATTTATAATTGAGAACTGATTTAAAACAAATTGCAAACACTTTATGAATGTTGGTCTTGTGTTTAACTTGAAGAAGGAAAGAAACGATGACTCATCTGGAGATGACTCGTTTAGTAGTGTTAAGTTATTAAATAAGTTAAGTGGTGAACAGAAGGAAGTTTCAATTGATGATACATATGCCGAATGGGACACATGGGAAACAATAAACGCTGTTAAACTTGCGCTTGAAGAAAATCACACCGTCACGCTAATTGAAGCTGATGAGAATGTCTTTGAAAACCTCAAGAGAGCAAAACCTGATATAGTCTTTAACATCGCCGAAGGGTTTTACGGGGTAAGCAGGGAAGCCCAAGTGCCAGCAATTCTTGAAATGTTAAACATACCTTACACTGGGAGCGATCCACTAACACTTGCCATCTGTTTAGATAAAGCAAGAACAAAGGAAATTTTATCCTATCACAAAATTCCAACCGCAAAATTTTTCGTGGTTGAAGACCTTGATGAGTTTGATGGAAATATTGAACTTGAATTCCCTCTCATAGTTAAGCCCTTACATGAAGGTTCAAGCAAAGGTATTTTCAACTCATCCGTTGTTGAAAATAAAAATGAACTTTTCAGAGAGATAGAAAGGATATTGATAACATATAAAGAACCAGCTCTCGTTGAGGAATTTTTACCTGGAAGAGAGTTTACAGTTGCAATTCTTGGAAATGGCAAAGAGGCTCGTGTCTTACCAATAGTTGAAATTAAGTTTGATGCTTTACCAAAAGATGCAAGACCGATTTATTCATTTGAAGCAAAGTGGATATGGGATACCCCAGAAAAACCACTTGATATTTTCAAATGTCCAGCTGAAATAGACATCCATCTTAAAGAAACAATTGAGAAAATAGCGCTTTCAACATTTAGAGTTTTACGCTGTCGGGATTGGTGCAGGATTGATATGCGCCTTGACAAAAACGGGATCCCAAACATACTTGAGGTTAATCCATTGCCCGGCATCCTTCCGAATCCGGAAGATAATTCATGCTTTCCGAAAGCAGCGCGTGCAGCGGGGTTAACTTACAATCAAATGATAAATGAAGTTTTAAATGCTGCGCTAAAAAGATACAAGATGATTTAAAATGATTGATATTCAATCAGCAAAAATAAAAAATCAGGATCTTTATGTTTAAAGGAACGGAAATAACGGTTATATATAACGACCCTACTATGATTGAGCCAAAGCCCCAGCAGATTGACGCTTCCATTACCGAAGTTAAAGACGAAATTGATTTCATAGTGAACTCGCTTGAAAATGCCGGTTTCAAAGTTAAATGTTTATCTGTCTACAATGCGAGAAAATTCATAAATGACCTTATGAATTTGAAAACTGATTTGATATATAACTTTTGTGAGATGGTTGAACTTGAGTCAAGGGAAGAAGTTTTCGCAGCCGGATTATATGAACTACTGAGAATTCCATATACTGGTTCACCACCTATGACATTAGGACTTTGTCTTGATAAAGCGAAGACGAAAATAATACTTTCGCATTATAAAATTCCAACTGCGAAATTTGAGGTTTTTGATGAACCTTTGAATGGTTATAGAAAAATTAACCTAAACTTCCCTTTGATTGTGAAACCGCTTCATGAAGATGCAAGCGTCGGGATAAGCGAGAAATCAGTCGTTTATGAAATTAAAGAATTAGATGAAAGAGTTGAGTTTATTTTGAAATCGTTTAAACAACCTGCTCTCGTTGAGGAATTCATAGATGGCAGAGAGATTAATGTTGCAATTCTTGGGAATGAACCGCCCATTGTTTTGCCAATTTCAGAAATTGATTTTTCTAATCTGCCATCTCATCTGCCGAGGATAGTAAGCTATGAAGCTAAGTGGTTTCCTGATACAGAGTATTATCAGAAGACTATACCTATTTGTCCTGCGCCACTTGAACCAGAACTTGAAAATAAAATCAAAGAAATAGCTCTTTCATGCTACAAGATAATGGGTTGCAGAGATTATGCAAGGGTTGATATGAGGATTGATAAAAATGGAAATCCGTATGTCCTTGAGGTTAATCCAAATCCCGATCTCTCGCGCAACGCTGGATTTATGCGTTCCGCTTCTGTTTATGGATTAACACCATCTGAAACCATCGTTAAAATAGCAGAAATAGCACTTGAGAGAAGTTATGTTAATAAGGGAGCTGAGAAATAAAGACAAAAATAGAATAATAGAAATTTTGAAAGAAACCAATATGTTTACCGACGAGGAAATAGGAGTTGCTATTGAGTTAATTGATGAATTCGTCAAAAACGGCGAGAGTAGCGGTTATGAAATTTACACAATGGTTGATGAAGAGGATGAACCAATTGGATATATATGTTTCGGCAAGAGACCTTTAACGCAGGGTGTTTACGATGTCTACTGGATCGCTGTTGATCCTGCATTGCAAGGAAATGGAATTGGGAAAAGTTTGATGAAATTTGTTGAACAAAAAATAAGAGAAATGGGAGGGAACTTAATTCTTGTAGAGACATCTTCACAGGAAAAGTATTTAAAAACCAGATTGTTCTACAAAGCATGCGGGTATGATGAGATAGCCCGCATAAAAGATTTTTACAAGAAGGGTGACGATTTAATAATTTTTGCAAAATATATTTAGGAGGGAAAAATTATGGAGCTTTGGCAAGAGCTATTAAGAAAAAGTATTGAAACAGCCGAGGACTTTGCCGAGGTTTTTGGGGTGGATAAAGATTTGATGCGAAGGATAGTGGAGAAATACCCCGCAAGGATCAATCCATATTACTTGAGCTTGATAAGATATAAAGGAGATCCAATCTGGCTACAATGTTTCCCAGATATAGAAGAGCTTGCTGATGAAGGGATGCCTGAAGATCCACTTGATGAAGATTCAATGAGCCCAGTGCCAAGCATTACACATAGATACCCAGATAGAGTTCTTTTTCTCGTGACGAGTCAGTGTTCAATGTATTGCAGATTTTGCACGAGAAAAAGAAAAGTTGGAGATTCAAGCAAGATAAGTATGAAATTTATTCACGATGGGATTGAATATATAAGAAATCATCCAGAGGTTAGAGATGTAATTTTATCCGGTGGCGATCCGCTAATGCTCACGGATTATATGCTTGAGAAAATTATTAGGGCATTGAGGGAGATTCCACATGTTGAGATAATAAGAATAGGGACAAAAATGCCTTGCGTTCTTCCTCAAAGAATTACGGAAAATCTATGCAACATGCTGAAAAAGTATCATCCGATTTATGTTAACACTCATTTCAATCATCCGTGGGAGATAACGCCTGAGAGCAAACGAGCTTGTGAGATGCTTGCAGATGCCGGAATTCCAGTTGGAAATCAGACTGTTCTTTTGCGAGGTGTTAATGATGACCCGTATGTTATGCAAGATTTGATGAAAAAGCTTCTCGCTATAAGAGTTAGACCATATTATATTTATCAAGCGGATATAACTCGCGGGGCAAATCATTTTAGAACTCCAATAAGAGTTGGAATTGAGATAATGGATAAACTTCGTGGACATATCTCTGGGCTTGCTGTTCCTTATTATGTCATAGATGCACCAGGTGGAGGTGGGAAAATTCCAATTCTGCCTCAATATGTCATAGCGCATAATGAAAACGAAATTATCGTTAGAAACTTTAGATATGAAATCTATGTCTATCCAGAGGTGAAGGAAGAAGAGATTGAAGAAATAAAATATGAACCGAAACCAGCTACTGAGCCGAGGAAGATAATTGAGCGTAGGAAGTGGCTCGTTGAATAAAAATGTTTCAAATTAATTTTTTGTGTAGATGGGCAGGAGCTTGGCTCCTGCCTTTTTTGTTTTTGAGGAATTTTTTTAACTTATTTATGAACTCAAAGGTCTAAAATAAAGGAACTCCGCTTTGTAGGAACTGGTTAAATTTTTTGAATAAAAATTTAAGCGAGGTTTTTTCCGATGAAGAAAATAATTGCAATTTCGGCTTTAATTTTTATTTTTTTGAGCGTGGTTTATTCGCAGGACAAAAAATCAAGACCACCATCTCTTAGAGATAGTATCATTGTATATGACAGCCCACAGGATTTTAAACTCGTTGATACCGTCGGTTATAGGAAGTCGTGGGGGATAGATCTTTCGGTTGCAAATAATGGTTTTGCTTTCGGCACTTTTTATAGATATATGTTGAAAGATGTTTATTTTCTTCAATTGACACTTAATTTTATGACAGCGAAGGATAAAAATGAGGTTGAGTATGTTGACTGGTTGACTGGTCAAACATTTGTTCCGAACAAGGTTAACAGAATAATGGTTATACCACTTTCCATATCTTTTCAATATCGCTTGTTCAAAGATGAACTTTCCGATAATCTTCGCCCATTTCTTACGGCTGGTGCTGGACCGACTTTGATTTTCACGACCCCGTATGAGAAGGAGTTTTTCAGTAGTTTGAAGTACGGTAGAGCTTATTACACTGTGAATTTTTACATCGGCGCAGGTGCTTATATTGGGCTTGACCCGCGGACGGTAAGCGGATTGAGCGTGAGGTATTATTTAATACCGTATTCAAAGGGGATTGAATCTCTTCGTGGAAGACCGATAAAGGAATTTGGCGGGATAAACCTTACCTTGACATTTGGGATCAATTTTTAAATAAAATAAAAATTGCATGAACAAATACACCGAAAGATTCCTGCTCAATGTTGCCAAGCAAAAATCCGCTGAAATAATATCGTTGATCTTCGCACCTCAAATTGTAAGTTTCGTTTCGTTTCTTTTCATATCATTTTATCTTGAGACAGATATTAAAATGAAGATTATTTCTGCGTTCACAACGATCTCTTTCACTTCTATTTTTCCGACTGCTTTTATTTACTATCTGATCTACCGGGGCAAGATAGACCATCCTTTTGTTCCGGTTCGTGAGCAAAGAACAATTCCTTATCTTTTTGCTGTGTTAAGTGCGTTTATCGGATTTTTGATCTTGCTTTACTTCAAATCGCATTGGCTTATAATCGCATCACAATGGTGTTATGTTTTAAACACTCTTTTAATTTTGCTTATAAATTCGCGCTGGAAGATAAGTGCTCATTCCGCAGGATTAAGTGGACCTTTAACTATTCTTGCTTGGATATTTGGTTATAAAGTGATACCTCTATTTTTACTGATTCCACTTGTTGGTTGGTCAAGGTTATATCTCAAGGCACATACGCTCGGACAAGTTATTGGTGGGACGATGCTCGGAATTTTTTCAACATCAATTCAAATTTATCTTATTTCAAAAATATTCGTGTAATCTTAAATGCAAGAGAAGATTGTAGATAAAAAATTCGTCGCTGAGATACTTGAAGAGATCGCAGATATGCTTGAGTTAAAGGGCGAAATTGAGTTCAAGGTAAGGGCATACAGGAATGCCTCAAGAATTATTCGCGAGGTTAAAAAAGATTTAAGGGAACTCGTCAACTCTGGCGAGCTTGCAAAGATAAAAGGAATTGGACCGAATCTTTTTGAGAAAATAAAAGAAATAGTTGATACCGGACATTCAAAATATCATGAAGAGTTGAAAAGAACTATACCAGATGGATTGTTTGATCTTCTTCAGGTGCGAGGGCTTGGACCTAAAAGGATAAAAGCAATTTATGAAAAACTTGGCATCACGACTCTTGCTGAACTTGAATACGCTTGCAGGGAAAATCGCCTTCTAAAGCTTGAAGGTTTCGGCAAAACGATTCAAGACAAAGTTTTAAAAGAGATAGAACGATTGAAACGAAATGCACAATATCATTTGATCACCTCCGCATACAATGTCGCTGAATTCATTACTTCATTCATTAAAACAAACCTTGATGTTATCAACTTCACAATAACAGGAAGTTTGAGGAGGAGAAAAGAGATAGTAAGAGATATTGATGTAGTGCTAAATGTCAAAAAAAGGGACTTTAAGGGCGTAATTGAAAAAGTTCTAAAAAAATTCCCTCATACAAGTGTCATTGCTAATGATGATGATTTTGTGAGTTTGGTCTCTGAATTCGGAATGCAAGTTGATTTTATACTTGCTGATGAGGATTACGGCTTCAAGGTTTTCTATACCACAGGGAGCAAGGATTTTTTGAGTAGATTTGAAGAGCTAGTGCTAAAATCAGATTTCAGAATGAATGAAAATGGAATTTTTAAAAATGGTGAAAAGATCAACTTTTTATCCGAAGAGCAGATTTTCAGCAAATTTGGGATGGATTTCATACCTCCGGAGTTAAGAGAAGGATTTAACGAAATTGATCTTGCTTTAAGTGGTAAAATCCCTGAGCTTTTAAGTGAAAAAGATATAATTGGGATCTTCCATGTTCACTCAACCTATAGTGATGGTTCAGATACGCTTGAGGATATGATCGCAGAGTGTGAAAAAATTGGTTTGAAATATGTTGGGATCTCGGATCACAGCAAGTCAGCCTATTATGCTGGTGGTTTAACCGAGGAGCGACTGGAACAACAATGGAAGGAGATAGAGGAATTACAAAGGAAGTTTAAAATAAAAATTTTGAAAGGAGCTGAAGTTGATATACTTCCTGACGGAACTCTTGATTATTCAGATGATGTGCTTTCAAAGTTTGATTTTGTGATAGCTTCAATTCATAGCAAGTTTAGGATGACATTGGACGAGGCAACTCAGAGAATAATAAGGGCAATGCAAAATCCATATGTTACGATCCTCGGACATCCAACGGGACGACTTCTTCTTGGAAGGGAGGGTTATCCCGTGGATATGAAAAAAGTTATTGATGAAGCATCAAAACTTGGTGTTGTGATTGAATTCAACGCAAATCCACATCGTCTTGACATTGATTGGAGGCATATAAATTACGCAATACAGAAGGGTGTTAAAATAAGTATAAATCCTGATGCGCACGCGATCGGTGAAATTTATTATACTTTTCTTTCGCTTGGGACAGCAAGAAAAGGGATGCTTACCAAAAATGATGTGTTAAATGCGATGGATTTTGAGCAAGTTCAAAGTTTCTTGAGAAGACGCAGAGGAAAATAAAGATTGTTAAGTGAAATTTCTATATCGGGGGACATCTATCCCTTTGTGTTTTCCACTGGGGCAAGGTTAGATTTGCGATGTGGAAAGTTTTATTTTGTAAAGTTTTCTTTTTAATTTTATGAGCGAAAAATAAATATCTGCGGGATTATGCGAATTATCACAAAAGTTAAGGAAATGCAAAAAGTTGCCGATGAATTAAGAAGAGAAGGCAAAATTATCGGTGTTGTTCCAACTATGGGTTATTTGCACGAGGGACACTTGAGCTTAATCAGGATCGCCAAAGAAAGAAGCGATGTCGTGATAACGACGATTTTTGTTAATCCATTGCAGTTTGCACCACACGAGGATTACGACAGATATCCGAGGGATTTTGAAAGAGATGTTAAGCTTGCTCAATCAGCTGGATGTGATATAATTTTCCATCCAAGTGTTGAAGAGATGTATCCAGGAAATTTTTTAAGTTATGTTGAGGTGGAGAAATTAAGCAAAGTTTTGGAAGGTGAATTTAGACCAACGCATTTCCGAGGTGTTACAACAGTTGTCGCTAAACTTTTTAACATAACTAAACCACATATCGCTGTTTTTGGACAAAAGGACGCTCAACAAGCGTTAATAATAAGGCAAATGGTTAAAGATTTAAATTTTGACATTGACATAATCGTTGCCCCGATTGTCCGAGAGCCAGATGGACTTGCGATGAGCTCAAGAAATGTCTATCTTTCGGAAACAGAGAGAAAAGAAGCGACAGTTCTTTACGAAAGTTTGAAATTGGCAGAAAATCTCGTCGCACAGGGTGAGAGGAATTCAAAAGTTATAATTTCAAAAATGGAGGAACTTATAAAATCAAAACCATCAGCAAAAATTGACTACATTGCGATAGTTAAACCAGATACGCTTGAGAAAGTTGAGAACTTAAATGAAGGAAACGAATATTTAATTGCTCTCGCCGTGAGGATAGGAACGACGAGGTTAATTGATAACACAATTGTAAAAATTTAGTTTAAACAAAATTTGTATTACTTGGATGACAATATATCGTGAGATGTGCAAATCAAAAATTCACGGTGCAACCGTAACTCAAGCTGAACTTTATTATGAGGGAAGCATAACAATTGACGAAGACATCCTTGAATTAGCCGAGATCCTGCCTTATGAGAAGGTTCAAGTTGTAAATGTAAATAACGGTGCGAGGTTTGAAACTTACACAATTCCTGGCGAAAGAGGCTCAGGGGTAATTTGTCTTAATGGGCCTGCAGCTAGGCTCGGGGCTGTGGGGGATCAGATAATTATCATATCTTATGCTCAATATCCACAAGAGATTGCTGAAAATCACAAGCCAAAGGTCATAATACTTGACAAAGACAACAAAATTAAGCAAATTATTTATGGGCATATAGGTGAACTTACGAAGTAAAAAATTTCAACTAAGTATGGAGGATTAATGGCGGAAATTTTTTCTAATTATAAACATCCAAGAAATCTCGCAACCGTCATACTTGCAGCTGGAAAGGGGACAAGGATGAAAAATCCAGATATGTCAAAGGTCATGTTTTATCTAAATGGTGAGCCGATGATAAAAAATGTTGTGAATCTCGCTTTTAAAATCAATTCTGATAGGGTCATTGTGGTTGTCGGATACAATAAAGAGATGGTCATGGACTATCTTAAGAGAATTGCTCCATCGGTTGAGTTCGCTATACAAGAGGAACAGCTTGGCACAGGGCATGCGGTTATGCAAACGGAAGAAATGTTGAAAAATTTTGACGGTGATGTGCTTGTGCTTTCTGGTGATGTCCCACTTTTGACCGTGAAAACTATGAGGCGACTTTTGAAGCACCACTATGAGTCAAATGCAGTAGCAACACTTTTAACAGCTGAAGTTGATGATCCAACTGGTTATGGCAGAATCATTAGAAATCCTGATGGATCAGTTGATAGAATTGTTGAACACAAAGATGCAACGGAGGAGGAACGAAAGATAAAAGAGATAAATTCTGGTATCTATGTTTTTAAAAGAGAACCGCTTTTTGAGGCACTTAAACATATCACTCCGCATAATGTCCAGGGCGAATACTATTTAACAGATGTTTTTTACTATTTTTCGCATCACGATATGAAAATTTGTGCTCTGAAAGCGGAAAATTGGGATGAGATTCACGGTATAAACACAATGGAACAACTTGAAAAGGCAAGGGAAATTTTGGAACGAAGAAG
Organism: Candidatus Kryptonium sp.; assembly: GCA_025060635.1. Taxonomy (NCBI): domain Bacteria; kingdom Pseudomonadati; phylum Candidatus Kryptoniota; genus Candidatus Kryptonium; species Candidatus Kryptonium sp. The sequence goes on from JANXBN010000006.1 coordinate 44,869, forward strand.
ACAACTTGGCATTGAAGAGTGAAATATGAAAAAGTTTAAATTAATCATAATTCTTTTACCAATTCTGCTTGGTTTGCTTCTTATCGTTCTCGTCAGAAAAAAACAGGAAGTTATGGAAATTGAGGAAGCGAGCGCACCTTATTCAGTTGAATATGTTAAGAATTTAATTTTCAATTCAAGCTTTGAAACTGGAACGGGGGATAAAGCAAATGGTTGGAATTTTGAAGGGTTTGGAAATAAAGTTTATTTTGAAAGAGACGCAATTGAAAAATTTGATGGCAAATTTACAGCGAATTTAACCTCCGATGAGAGCTCATCAAAAGCCTTCCTCGTTCAAGAAATTGAAAATTTCCCAAAAGATAAAAAATTCATCCTCTACGGAGCTATCAAAACTTACAGCGCTGATACAGCGTTTTTAAGAATTGAAGTTTATGATACGCTCGGAAATTTGAAATCGTTTAACTCAACCGATTTTTTAACTGGGACAAACGATTGGCGTGTTTATACCTGTGCTGTGCTCGTTGGAAAGGACGCAGGAAAAATAAAAGTTAAATGCGTCTTGCTTGGCAAAGGAAGGGCGTGGTTTGATAGCGTTGAACTTGTTGCAGTGAAATATGAAGAGAAAGATTATCCGTTCTGGTGGAGATATTGGACAAGACAATTTACAAGGTGAAATGGGAAAAGTCGTTTTAAAGAGAGATGGCGACAAGAGAATTTTGAAAGGTCATCTTTGGATTTTCAGCAACGAGATAAAAGAGATAAGGGGAAATCCAAAGATCGGTGATGTTGTTGATGTTTATCGCTTTAATGGTGAGTTTCTTGGTGTTGGTTTTTTCAATCCGCATTCGCTCATTTCGGTTAGGTTGTTAAGTAGAGAAAAAATTGAAGTTGATTTTGAATTTTTCAAAGAGCGGATTTTAAATGCGTATAAATTAAGAAAAATTTTATATCCAAATTCGGAAACATTTCGTCTCGTACATGGCGAGAGTGACTTTCTCCCGGGGCTTGTGATTGACAAGTATAACGAGTTTTTATCAATTCAAACATTTTCATACGGAATGGATTTAAGGTTAAATTTAATTTGTGATGTTCTTGAAGATCTGTTCAAGTCGGAAGGAATAGTTGAAAGAAATGAATCACCTTTAAGAGAACTTGAGGGGCTTGGGAACCGAAAAGGGATTTTAAGGGGTAAAGTGAGGGAGACGATTTTTGAAGATGATGGAGTTAAATTTAGAATTGATTTGCTTTCAGGTCAAAAAACAGGTTTTTATCTTGATCAAAGGGAAAATAGAAAAGCTTTGAGAAGATTTGCAAAGGATAAAAAGGTGCTTGATTGTTTCACTAATGAAGGTGGGTTCGCGCTCCACTGTGCCTATGCTGGTGCCGAAGATGTGATCGGAATTGATGTCTCCGAAACTGCAATTGAAAAAGCGAAATTGAACGCTGAATTGAACAACTTAAAAAATGTTAAGTTTGAAATCGGTGATGTTTTTGATAAACTTCGCGAGTATTTAAGCAAGGGTGAAAAGTTTGATATAGTTATCCTTGATCCACCGTCATTTACGAAGTCAAAGAAGACAGTTAAATCTGCTCTTTCTGGATATCGGGAGATAAATTCAACAGCGATGAAAATTTTAAAATCGGGTGGGATTCTCGCTACTGCGTCGTGTTCGCATCACATTGACGATGAAAGCTTTATGAATGTGATCATTGAAAGTTCAATTTTGGCAAAGAAAAAACTTCGCTTGATAGAATGGCGTGGTGCATCGTTAGATCATCCAGTTTTGCCGTCAATGCCAGAGACAAAATATCTTAAATTTGGAATTTTTCAAGTAATTGAGTGAAAAATTATTCTTTTTAATCTATCGGCGGTCTTTTTAGATGCCAATCGGTTCTATCTTGATAGGCATTTCCGATCTGGATTAATGTTTTTTCAGTGAATGCTTTGCTCATGAATTGAATTGATGTCGGTAAGTTATTTAATCCAAATCCGTTCGGCAGACATATAGCAGGGACACCTCCAGCGTTTCCTGCTGGAATTAAAGCAGGTCCTCCGCTTATGCCAGGATAAGCTTTATCAAAATCAACTCCAATTGGATAAGCAACAGTCGCTCTGGTTGGTGCTACAATGGCGTCATATTTTGAGAGAAACTCCTCAAGAGCTTTTCGCATCTTTTTTCTCAATCGCATTGCGTTTAGATATTCCACTGCTGAAACTTGTATCATTGAGTATCCACCAACTTTGTCTCTTTTGTTTCTTAACTTTGAAATTTCGCCTGAAATGATCAAATCATAAAACGCGCTTGCCCCTTCAGCATCAACGATTGTTCCGACAACTGCGCCCCATGGATAATCTGGAAATTCAACATCATATTCAAGTTCTGCAAATTCGGAGATAACTTTTAAAGATTCCTCAAAATTTTTCTTAACTTCGGGTTGTGCTTTGTCAGTCGTTCCTTTGATCACTGCGATTTTAAATTTTCGGTTCGGTAGTAGTTTGCGAGTGTAGTTGAATTCTTTTTTAACGGTTGTCTCATCCTTTGGATCATAACCTGCGATTGCTGATAAAACAATTCCACAATCATCAGCGGTCCTGCACATCGGACCGATCTTATCAAGCGTCCAAGATAAAGCCATCGCTCCATATCTACTTACGAGCCCATAAGTTGGTCTTAATCCGGTGATTCCACAAAAGGCTGATGGTGTTAAAATTGAACCGGATGTTTCTGAACCTATTGCGAAAGCAACTAAACCAGCTGAAACAGCTGAGCCGGAACCACTTGATGAGCCACCGCTCCAATAATTTAAATTCCAAGGCGTTCTGCCAGGTCCAGTGAAAGAAGCATCTGCATCATCGTATCCCATTCCACCAGCGAGTTCAACCATTGAAAGCTTCGCAACGAGTATTGCTCCAGCGTCGTAAAGTTTTTTTATGACTGTAGCATCGTAATCAAAAATTTGGTTTCGGTATGGTTCAGCTCCCCATGTTGTTGGGATTCCGCGCGTTGCAAGTAAATCTTTCGCTCCGAAGGGTATACCGTGAAGCAAACCTCTATATTTCCCCGCCATTATTTCTTTTTCTGCTTGCTTCGCCTGTTTAATTGCGAGCTCTTCGGTTATTGTTACAACTGCGCCAAGTTTTTCTCCATGCTTTTTTAATCTCTCAATGTAAATTTGTGTTAACTCTACGGGTGAAATTTTTTTGGTTCTAATCAAAGACGAGAGTTGGCGAATTGAAAGGAAAGCGATGTCCCTGTCGCTCATATTTGCCTCCATTTTTTTAAACTTGAAATTTAAAATCGGGTTCGTCCCAATTTGAGAGATTATAACTTAACAATCGTTCCCTTCTTCTTACATTTGCTTCAATCTCTTCTTTGATAATTTTCATCTGCTCATCTGACAATCTCTCGCCATATTTTAATTTGACCAGCTCGGTAATTTTTTCAATTTCGTTTGAAAGATCTTTTTCCGGTGCTTGAATCTTTGAAATACCAAGATAGCCTACTGCTGGCAGTGAGACCGCGATTTTTAGAAATTTTCTCCTTTTGATCTTCATCTTGTTTTTGCTCCATTTTGTTTAATCAAGAGGATAACTTTCAAAAAGCTTTCCCCATTTTGAGCTCTTTCTCAGTTTTTCTTGAATCTTTTTCCCTTTTAACGGCCACCAGACGAAATCATGATAAAAGTATGAGCCGAAGACAAAAATATAAACAAGGGGCGTTCTAAAAAATAGATATTGAATCCCTTTCAAAGGTCCAAACCAAAGTATATCACCGACTCGGCTTGCCATGTTATCACCGACGAAAAATTTTAAATTGACATTTGAAATGTCCTCACCAACTATTTCAATTTCTCTCGGATCCCCGACGCCAAGTCCAGCTTCGTAAGCCAGACGAATGTATTTTATCTTCATCGGGTCAAATCCCATGATCTTTGCCGAGACAGCGTCAATTGCTACTTGATCTGCGCTTGCAAGAATATAGTCGGTTTCAACTGGGATCATCGTCCTCGGTCCAGGACCATTTCCAGCTATAGTTCCGTCCATAACTGCAAATATCCCAGTGTGAATTTCCTTTTGAATTGCAAGCAAATCAACAAGTGTTTCGTGTATCCAAGTGTGAGTATAGTGTCTTCGTGTATTTAAAAGACCACCGAATGCGTTTTTCATTGCGCCGGTTGTCGTTGTGTAAATATGTGTTTTCATCGTTGGAAGGTGAATGATATTTTTACCGATGAAAAATTCAGGGATGTGTATCCCTTTTGGATAAACCTTGTGCAAAGCGAGCATCTTATGTTTTGGCTCATACCGAATCCATTTTATGTCAGTTTTGATAAAGTTATATCGTTCTTCAATCCCGTATTTTTTATAGATCGGTTCAAGCTTGTTAAGTTTTCCACCTTTGAATGGATCTGTGACGACTGTGTTATTATGAACTGCAACAAGTTTATCAAAGCCAGCGTTTTTCAGAGCAATTATAACTCCCTCAAGTTGCCACGGCGTCGTGTTTGAGCTTAAATATGGCAAATGCCAAGAGATGTTGTCTTTCAAAATAGTGACTGAATTTTTATCAAGGTAATTTTCAAAATCGGCAAGTTTCATCAATTTTTCTATGTCTTGTAAAACTGTATCTGGCTTTGTCCTTAAGACTGCGACTTTTGAACGGGGCATAGAAGAGGTTTTTTGTTTTAATATAATTGTGACCAATTTAAAATTCAACAGGAAAAATCTGGTTGAGGAGTTTGGTTCAATTTCTCGGGCAATGAAAATTTGCGAATTTGAAGCGTAAATTTTTAATTTCAAAAATTCATAGCACGATTGATTTTTGAGAATTTTTGTTTGTAAATTTAGCAAAAAATAAAAGCACATCTTATGACGCTTGATATAGATTCGTCGCGTCGCGGAATGAGATATTCAATAATAGAAGGAAGTTTTGCGACGATCTTTATCGCTCTTTCAACAGGTGCGTTTTTAACTGGTTACGCTCTAATGCTTGGTGCTGAGGAGTTCGTCATTGGCTTAATTGGAGCTATACCTTTTATTTCTCAAACTATGCAAATTTTGGGGGCGTATCTACTGCGAAAGTATAAAAGTCCTCAAAAGCTTTCAATAATCTATAGCATATTAAATCGCTGGGTTTGGTTCATACTCATATTCTTGCCGTTTTTAAAAATTGGCAACGAAATCAAAATTTTAATTTTTCTAACCATTCTTTTCATATCTTCATCCGCTGGGAGCATACTTGCAAACATTTGGACAACTTGGATCGGTGAAATCGTCCCGAGAGATATTTGGGGTAAGTATTTTGGTAAAAGAACATCTTACAACAATATGGTCAATATAGTGATTTTCTTTGTTTCGGCGTGGCTTCTTGATTATTTGAAACAAATTGATGTAAAGATTGGCTATTTGGTTATAACTTCTATTTGTTTTGCAAGTGGTGTTGTGACGACATTTTTGTTCAGGTATCATCCAGATGTTAAGTTTGAGTTTAAAGATAGAACTTCTCTCAAAGATGAAATTTTAAAGCCTTTGAAGGATAAAAATTTCAGAAGATTTATCTTGTTTTTTGCGCATTGGAATTTTTCGGTTGGGCTTGCTGCTCCTTTTATGACTTATCATATGCTAAAAAATTTAAATGTAAATTTTTCAACGATTGCTATTTTCAACATGCTTACGATGACATTTAACATTATTTTTTCAAGGTGGTGGGGGAAATTGATTGACAGGTTTGGTGCTAAAAATGTGCTTATATTTAATGCTTCAAACATTGCCTATATACCGGTTCTGTGGCTCATTGCGACGCCTGATTTTTTGTTTCCGCTTTTTATTGATGCTATACTTGCTGGTGTTGCTTGGAGTGGATTCAACCTCGCTGCTTTCAATATCCCTCTATCAAAAGCTCCAAAGGAAAATCGTTCTGCCTATGTCGCTGTGCTTTCAATTTTTTCTGGATTTGGTTATCTATCCGCATCAATGCTTGCGGGATATATTGCAACTCTTCTTAAAGATTTCTCAATCTGGATATTTGGCTTGAAGTTTATAAATCTTCACATATTGTTTTTACTTTCGTTTATTTCAAGGATTATTGGGACTATTATTCTTTTGAAGATACCCGAATTTGGGGAGAAGCCGTTCTTTGCGATGGTTGATTCAATAAGCAGTACGATTTTTAAAGTTTTTACGACGCTTGGTGGGGTTATATCAGATTCAAGGGATGAAGAGCGAAGGTAAAATTGTTTTTTCACCCCTCTTTTTTTAATTTCAATTCAAAATCAAAACAAAATTTTATCTACCGAAATGGCACCTGAAGTATATATTGAAAATCTCTCTGATTATGTTGGCAAAGAGGTGAAAATTTACGGTTGGGTCTATAACAAAAGATCAAGCGGTAAAATCCGCTTTGTGCTCGTCCGTGATGGAACCGGAATTCTGCAATGCGTTATGACGAAAGGTGAAACTCCAGACGAAGTTTTTGATAAATACGATATTTTAACTCAAGAGTCATCATTGATCGTCAGTGGAGTTGTTAACGAAGACAAAAGAGCTCCAGGTGGTTATGAACTTCACATAAAAGATATTCAGATAATCCACATTTCTCAAGATTATCCAATAACTCCAAAGGAGCATGGTGTTGATTTTCTTATGGATCATAGGCACTTGTGGCTTCGTTCCCGGAGACCGCATGCTATTTTAAGAATAAGGCATCGCCTTGTTAAGGCGATAAGAGATTTTTTTGATTCAAAGGGTTTTGTTTTGATTGACGCGCCGATTTTAACACCTTCTGCTTGTGAGGGAACAACGACGCTATTTGAAACGGATTATTTTGATCTTGGCAAAGCATACCTTTCACAGTCAGGTCAACTATATGTTGAAGCTGCTGCGATGGCTTTTGGAAAAGTTTATTGCTTTGGTCCAACTTTCAGAGCAGAGAAATCAAAGACGAGACGACACTTAACAGAATTTTGGATGGTTGAGCCAGAGGTTGCATTCTATGAACTTGACGATATAATGAACCTCGCTGAAGAATTTGTTGAATATATAGTTGGACGAGTTCTTGAAACAAGCAAAAAAGAATTTGAAGTCCTGGAAAGAAACACTGAGCCACTTGAAAAAATAAAACGACCATTTCCGAGAATTTCTTATAACGAGGCAGTTGAAATTTTGAGAAAGAACGGGGTTGATTTTAAATGGGGTAACGATTTTGGAAACACGGATGAGACGATAATTTCTCAACAATTTGATAAGCCGATTATAGTCCATCGCTATCCTGCTGCTGTTAAAGCTTTTTATATGAAACGAGATCCAAACGATGAAACCTATGCGCTTTCATTTGACATGCTTGCACCCGAAGGATACGGCGAGATCATAGGAGGAAGCCAAAGAGAGGATGATTATGACACGCTTTTGAAGAGGATAAAAGAACATAATCTGCCAGTGGAGGCTTTTGATTGGTATCTTGACCTTAGAAAATATGGAAGCGTCCCTCATTCGGGATTTGGACTCGGAGTTGAAAGAACACTTGCTTGGATATGCGGACTTGACCATGTAAGAGAAACGATACCATTTCCGAGGATGATTTATAGAATAAAGCCATAACTTTAATTATGATTGGTTCCAAACATATTCAAACTGAATCTGCAATCAAGGGAATCGTATATGTAGCGGATAGCAGGGAAATGCCTGAAATTGAAGATGAAACAATTGATCTTGTTATTACCTCACCCCCATATTGGCATATAAAAGATTACGGTATTGAAGGTCAGATTGGCTATGGGCAAACTTTGCATGAATATCTTAAGGATTTATACAAGGTTTGGACAGAATGCTTTAGAGTTCTTAAACCAGGTGCGAGGACTTGTATAAACATAGGCGATCAATTTTTAAGAAGCATAATATACGGGAGGTATAAAATCGCTTCGCTTCATTCTGAAGTTATCAATCAATGTGAAAAGATAGGTTTTGATTATATGGGCGCCATAATATGGCAGAAGAAAACAACTATGAATACAACTGGTGGCGCAAATGTTATGGGTTCATATCCGTATCCTTCAAATGGAATGATTGAAATTGATTACGAGTTTATACTCATATTTAAAAAGCCGGGCAAAAGGAAGGTTTCAAAAGAAATAAAAGAGCGCTCAAAACTTTCAAAGGAGGAGTGGAAGGAGTATTTTTCAGGACATTGGAATTTTCCGGGTGAAAAACAGATTGATCACGAAGCTATGTTTCCCGATGAGCTTCCGAGGAGATTGATAAAAATGTTCTCTTTTGTAGGTGACACTGTTCTTGATCCTTTTTTGGGAAGCGGAACAACATTAAAAGTTGCCCTTGAGCTTAACAGAAATGGAATTGGATATGAGATAAATCCTAATTTTGTTCCAATTATTGAAGAAAAACTTGGTTTAATGGTTAATCTTGTTGAGTTTAAAAAGAGAAGCTGGGTCTATAATTATAAGTTTGAGAATGTGGACTATCAACCTTATATAAAAGATATTGCTCCGATCATAGAACCATCAAGATTGGGGTTTGAAAAGGGAGGGACTTACAAAGTTGTTGAAGTTTTAAGCGATGGGAAGATAAAACTTGACACAGGGCTTATTGTTAAGTTTTGTGGGATAGAAATTGCGGATTTTGAGCGAGCCTTGAAGTATTTAAATGATTTTATTAAGGGAAGGCAAGTGTTTTTGAAATTTGATCAGAGTTGTAAAACGACCGATAAGGAGGTTTGCGCGTATGTTTTTCTGAAGAACAAAATTTTTGTTAATAAGGAACTCGTGAAAAATAAATCAGCAAAGGTTGCTAATTATAATTTCAAGTTTAGAAAGAGGTTTGAGGAAATTCAAAATGGCTAAGGAATGGATTTTAAATATAACAATGAATAGATGGGGGTTAAATAAAAAAGATAGTGTTGTACCTGTGTCAGCGTGGATAAGAGAATGTTCACCAAGGTCTAAAGAGGATTGGGAAAAATTTTACATAAATAAGCTTTCGGAGTTTTTGGAAAAGAAAGGAATAAATTTATCTCCAACGGAGTATCTTGTGGGTCTTGGAAAGAAACTTTATGTGAAAATTTCAGAAGTCATTAGGGCGGAGATAGAAGATGTCACCGAAGAAGATTGTATAAACTTTGTATATCAGGTTGTTATTGATAGAACTTTTGAGGGTTATCAAACAGAACGAGAGACAATTTATAGGCAATTACAAAATGCGTTGGGAGTTTCAATACAACCTGCGCCCGATGAATGGGACAGATTATATAATGTTGACTTTTATATTCATATAGGGGATAAATTCATAGGTTTACAAATTAAGCCAATCACCTTTGAGCACGCTCCGGAGTATGAAATAAAGTGGAAAGAGGTTTACAGGGAAAGTCACCAAAAATTTGAGGAAGAATTTGGAGGAAAGGTCTTTACAGTGTTATCTGTTAAAGAGGGGGAATTGCGAAGGATTTACAATGAGGAAGTTATTGAACAGATTAAAAGTGAAATTAAGCGCCTGAAAAATAAATGAACTTAAAATAGCTTATGCTTAAAGTTGAGAACTTAAAAAAGGCATTTTCAAACATCGTTGCTGTTGATGGGGTTTCATTTGAGGTCAAGCGTGGTGAAATTTTCGGGCTTCTTGGTCCAAATGGAGCTGGGAAAACCACAACTATTAGAATGATACTTGACATAATTAAACCTGATTATGGAACTATAAAGTTTGATGGTGTTGAAATTAATGATGAAATTAAAAGCAAAATTGGATATCTGCCTGAAGAGCGAGGGCTTTATAGAAAAACAAAAGTTCTTGAAACGATTCTTTACTTTGCGGAATTGAAAGGGGTTGAAAAGAAAACAGCACTTGAAAGAGCAAGATATTGGCTTAAAAGATTTGGCTTGATTGATAGAGTAAACAGTAAAATTGAAGAGCTATCAAAGGGAAATCAACAAAAAGTCCAAATTATAATTTCAATTCTTCATGATCCCGAGATAGTAATACTTGACGAACCTTTTGCAGGTCTTGACCCAGTTAATCAAGAATTGTTTAAACAAGTTCTACTTGAGTTGAAAGATAAAAACAAGGTAATTATTTTCTCAACTCATCAAATGGATCAGGTTGAAAAACTGTGCGATTCAATTTGCCTTATAAATAAAGGAAAACCACTTCTTTTTGGTCCTCTTGCTGAGGTTAAGAGTAGATTTGGAAGAAATACAATTCATGTTGAGTTTGAGGGGAACGGGGAAATTTTAAAAAACATTAATGGGATAAAGAAGGTAAATTTGTATTCAAACTACGCTGAGCTAACATTGATGGAAAATGTGAATTCAGGTGATATTTTAAGAGAATTGATAAATGTTGTGAATTTGAAAAAATTTGAGATAAAAGAACCGTCTCTTCATTCAATCTTTATTGATGCGGTTAGTCGTGGTATGTCTCAAAATTGAATTTGTAAAAATTTGGTGGTTTTGATAAATTTATAAAGACCTTTGTTACAGAAATTAGTAAAAAACAAATTTTGGGGTGAATAGAGATGAACAACACTTTGAAAACGGTTTTCCTGATGACATTGATGACGGTTCTTTTGCTTGCAGTTGGAAGTGCGATAGGTGGACAATCAGGACTTGTGATCGCATTTATAATTTCATTATTAATGAATTTCTTCGCTTATTGGTTCTCTGATAAAATTGTCCTCGCTATGTATGGTGCAAGACAGGTAACCGAAGCTGAGGCACCGAGGTTATATTCAATGGTTCGTCGTCTTGCGACTAAAGCAGGCTTGCCAATGCCTAAAGTTTATATCATACCGAGCTTGACCCCGAACGCATTTGCAACAGGCAGGAATCCCAAAAATGCTGCGGTTGCAGTAACAGAAGGTATTATGAGAATTCTAAACGAAGATGAACTTGAAGGTGTATTAGGGCATGAGCTCGCACATATTAAACATAGAGATATTTTAACTGCGACAATAGTTGCAACGATGGTTGGAACTATAACTTTTCTTGCTCGTATGGCACAATGGTCTTTCTTCTTTTTAGGTGGAAGCAGAGATAGAGAGAATAATACGAATTGGATTGCTGAGCTTGTTTTGATAATCCTTGCTCCGATAGCTGCTGTTTTAATTCAGCTTGCTATTTCAAGGGCAAGGGAATTTGCAGCGGATGAAGGAGGTGCAAGGATTTCTGGCAAGCCGTTATCACTTGCAAGCGCATTGAAGAAACTTGAGAACGCTGCTGAGGCCATACCAATGGAGGAAGCGAGACCGGAAACAGCACACTTGTTTATAGTTAATCCGTTGCGTGGTGAAGGTATACTTAAATTATTCTCAACGCATCCGCCAATTAAAGAGAGAGTTGCACGGCTTGAGAAGCTTGCGCGAGCGATGGGAGTTTACTATTAAACAAATTTTTTAAATAATTAATGCCTGGAATATCCGAGATAAAAGATAAACTTTCGCAAGCTTTTGGCGAGCAGCAGACGAATGTTTTAGTTGAAATCGTTGCTATGCTTTATGAGCAAGTTATAAAGGCGTTTAATTTAGACGAGATAAAGCAAGTTATAAAAGAACTTGCGGAGGCCCAGAAGAAGACAGAGGAAAGATTAAATGCTCTTACCTTAAGATTTGATCAGCTTACAGAGAGAGTTACTCAGCTTGCTGAAGCGCAACGAAAAACCGAAGAGAGATTAAATACTCTTGCCTTTAGAGTTGATCAGCTTGCTGAGAGATTGGAACAGCTTACTCAAAGAGTTGACCAGCTTGCTGAAGCGCAACGAGAAACCGAAGAGAGATTAAATGCTCTTGCCTTTAGAGTTGATCAGCTTGCTGAGGCACAGCGAAAAACCGAAGAGAGATTAAATGCTCTTGCCTTGAGAGTTGATCAGCTTGCTGAGAGATTGGAACAGCTTACTCAAAGAGTTGACCAGATTGCTGAGGCGCAGCGAAAAACCGAAGAGAGATTAAATGCTCTTGCCCTGAGAGTTGATCAGCTTGCTGAGAGATTAGAACAGCTTACTCAAAGAGTTGACCAGCTTGCTGAAGCGCAGCGAGAAACTCAAGAGCAGTTGCAGAAACTCGCTGAGGCGCAAACTAGAGTTGAAGACGCTATCGCTATGTTGCTTGGAAGAATGAAAACTGTAGAAGAGCGACTTGATTGGGTTTTCCATTCAATAGGATTCGCGGTTGAAGATAAATCTTTGCGAGTTCTTCCCGAACTTTTGAAAAAGGAAGGAATTGAAGTTGAAGGAAAACTTATTAGAAAATACTACTGGATCAAAGATGATTACAATCAAATTAATATCTTCGGTTGGGGCAAAAAGAATGGAAGTAAAGTTTTGATCCTTGGTGAGGTTAAGATGAGAGCATCAAAGAAAGAAGTTGACAAATTTCTAAAGATAGCAAATGAAATCAAAAAAAGAGAAGGCGAACCACCTGTTTTTCTCGTTTTTGTTGCTTCAGATTTTCATCCAAATGTTGAAGAGTACCTACAAAGCAAAGGTATAAAATACTATTGGTCATTTGAACTTGATTAAAAACAAAAATCTAAAGTCAAATGTCATACAAAGAACCCGCACCTATCCCAGATATTGAGAATCCATTTGAGTCAATGATGCAAAGATTTGACAAAGCAGCTGAGATCCTCCAGCTTGAGAAAGGGGTTTATGAATTTCTAAAAACCCCGGCTTTACAAGTTATTGTTTCAATACCAATTCAAATGGATGATGGAAGAATTGAAGTTTTTGAAGGTTATCGCGTCATTCATAACTATGCTCTCGGACCCGCAAAAGGTGGAATAAGATATGCTCCAGATGTCACGCTTGATGAAGTCAAAGCACTTGCAGCGTGGATGACATGGAAATGTGCTGTAATGGACATACCGTTTGGAGGAGCAAAGGGAGCTGTCAAATGCGATCCAAGAAAATTAACAAAAATTGAATTGGAAAAAATAACACGCAGATATACAGCAAATCTTCTTGATATTATCGGACCAGATAAAGACATACCAGCACCTGATCTTAACACTGATGAACAGATAATGGCTTGGATAATGGATACATATAGCATGCATGTCAGAAGAACAGAAAGAGCGGTTGTTACTGGAAAACCTCTCATACTTGGCGGTTCACCAGGTAGGCGTGAAGCAACAGGACGGGGCGTTATGATCGCAACGCTTGCAGCAATGAAAAAACTGAATCTAGATCCGAAAAAATCAACCGCTGTTATTCAAGGTTTTGGAAATGTTGGCTCCGTTTCAGCAAAACTACTTTCTGAACAAGGGCTCAAAATTATCGCTATAAGTGATATAACAGGAGGATATTACAATAAAAAAGGAATTGATGTTGAAAAGGCAATTCAATATGTGCAGAATAACCCAGATAGAACACTTGAAGGTTTTGATGGTGGTGAAAAAATTACAAATGAAGAACTACTTGAACTTGAGTGTGATGTTTTAATTCCAGCTGCGCGTGAAGATCAAATAACTAAATATAATGCTCCAAGAATAAAAGCTAAGTTAATAGTTGAAGGTGCAAACGGTCCAACTACCGCAAGCGCTGATCCAATCCTTGAGGAAAAAGGTATACTCGTTGTTCCAGATATAGTTGCAAATGCCGGTGGAGTTACAGTTTCGTATTTTGAATGGGTGCAAGATAGAATGGGATTCTACTGGACAATTGATATGGTTAATGAGCGACTTGAACAAATGATGCTTTCAGCGTTTGAAAATGTTTATAATACAGCAAAATTGTATGGTATCTCACTACGACTTGGCGCATATGTTCTTGCGGTTGATAAAGTTGCCAAAACTTTGAAACTCCGTGGAATTTATGGATGATATTTTTCGTAAAATTTTTATTCTTTCTATCTTTTTAAACTTTTCGTTCGCGCAAACGCAAACAAACTTTGAGGTAATTGACAGTTTACTAAATTCAATTGTTGGTGAAATTTCAGAGCAAATAAGGTCAGATAAAATAAAAGTTGAAACCAGCTTACAAAACAAGGTAATAGAGAATAGAATCCTGAACTCGTTTTCCAAAAGATTTGCACTTTATATAAACGATGATGCTGATGCTATTCTTGTTCGCCTTGATGCTTTCAAAAGTAGAATTAAGTATGCTCCAGTATCAAGAGGCTTGTTCAGAAAATTTGTTAATAGACGCGTGGAAATAAATTTATATTGCTCCGTAATTCAAGATGGAAAGGTTTTGTTTAGTCGTGATTTCAAGAGGGAGCATTCCGATTATGTTAAAGATGATGCAATTCAGGATCTTGAAGATGAAAGCTTTGACTTTACACGAGGCGAATTTATTGGAAATACATTAACAATTGACAAACTGCTTGAGGTAGCTGTCCTTGTTTTATCGGTTGGGATCTCAATTTATCTTCTTTTTGCTGTGAGAAAATAAATCTTTTGGAAAGAAGAAATGTCAAAATTCAAAATTATTTTACTGCTAATTATACCCTTCGCTGTTCTGATTTTAGGTTGCTCGTCATCAAAAGAGATCGCGAACCTGTCAGCTGAGGACAGATTTGAAATAGGTAAGGACAAATTTGATAGGAAGAAATATCTTGATGCAATTGAAGATTTCAAGTATATCCTGATTCAATATCCTGGGAGCGCAGTTGCGGACGATGCCCAGTTTTATCTTGCGGAGTGTTATTACAATCGGGGTGAATATCTACTTGCCTCGTCCGAGTACGAAAATCTCATAAGGGGTTATCCATCAAGTGAATATGTTCCAGTGTCAAGATATAAGCTTGGCCTTTGTTACTATAATCTTTCTCCTAAATCAGAACTTGATCAAACATATACATATAAAGCAATAGATGCGCTTCAAGGATTTATTGAGTATCATCCGACAAACGAATATGTTCAAGATGCGGAGAGAAAAATGATTGAACTTGTAAATAAACTTGCAAAAAGAGATTACGAAACTGGCTTGTTCTATATGCGAAGGGAGTTTTACAAAGCGGCTATGATCTACTTTGATTCTGTCATTGAAAAATATCCCGATTCAGATTACCTTGAAAAGGCATATGCTAGTAAAATTGAATGTTTATTGAAAAGAGAAGATTATACCGAGGCAATAAGAATTGCTGAGGAATTTGAACGAAAGTTCCCATCAAGCGAGCTTATTGATAAGGTCAGGAGAATAAAGGAAGAGGCGAAATCACATGTTGGAAAAGAATTACAAACAGGAAGATAAAGTTGAAAAAGCCAAACGCGTGAAAGATTCTCAAGTTGAAATGACGGAGCTCATTTTGCCAAGCGATGCAAATCCGTTTGGATTTTTGTTAGGTGGAAGGTTAATGCATTGGATTGATATCTGTGCAGCAATGTCTGCGATGAAACACGCAGGCAAAGTTGTTGTAACCGCAAGCGTGGATGAGCTGAATTTTCTCTGTCCAATAAAAATTGGAGAAGTCGTCATCTTAAAAGCGTCCGTTAATCGTGTGTTCAGAACTTCAATGGAGGTTGGGGTGAAAGTTTTTGCGATGAATCCGCTCACTGGCGAGTTAAGGCATGCTAATTCTGCTTATTTAACATTTGTAGCAATAGACGAAACGGGAAAACCTGTCCCAGTGCCTCCGATACTTCCCGAGACGGAAGAAGAAATAAGAAGGTATGAGGAAGCACTTATAAGACGAGAACAAAGATTGAAGCACAAAGAAGAACTTAAAAATGCCCGAAAACAAAGAGTTGAAAATCAATAGATTTTTTCTCTATCTGTTTGCTTTTTACATTGAAATTTTAATATCTCAAAATAAACCTTTCCCAGTTTTTTTTATAAGTGAGATTCCGCTCCCAGAAGGCGCTTCTGCTTTTTCGGTTGGAAATTTAAATAGTGATAATTTTCGTGATATAGTTGCTATCTCTCGCCGTGCGATAACTTGTTTAGAAAATAATCAAAAAAGAGAATTTAACTTTTATTATAGCATTCCAATAAGAGAGAAGCCATCGGATGTTAAGCTTGAAGATATTGATAACGATGGCGAATCCGAAATTATAGTGGTTTACCGCGCAAACTCAACAATTGAAATTTTTAAAAAAGACACGCTTGGCTTTAAAAAGTTTACCTCTTTTGAAACAGGTATCTATCCAGATATGCTTATGTGTTCGGATATTGATTTAAACGGATATGCAGATTTGATAACAGTTGGGAAAATAATGCTCGGTATAACTGTCAATTATCAAATGGCTCCATATGAATTTTCAACGCCTGTTAATTTTCTCCCTAAGATACCTTTCAAAAAAGTGCAAATAGTTGATTTAAACTATGATGGTGTTCCAGACCTCGCTGGGATTGATTGGCTTAATAACTTGCTTGTCATCTCGTACGGTAGAGGGGATGGAAGATTCGGGTTAGCATATAACTATAAACTTCCTGAAGAGCCAAATGAGTTCGCAGTTGCTGATTTGGATGGCGATGGCTTATTTGATTATGTGATTTCTTACTATTATCTTGGTGAAGTTCAATTTCATTATACCACTCAAGTTGGGATAAATTCTCGTTTTAGATTTAAAATTTCCAAACCTTCAAAGGTTTCTATCGGCGACTTTAACGGAGATGGTTTTAAAGATGTCGTTGTCAGCAATGGTGAAAAACTTTATGTTTTTTTTAATTCCAAGACAAACTTTGAGAGATATGAATTTTTAAGTGATGGAACTGCTGAGATCAAATGCGTTGATATTGATGGAAATGGAAGAGACGATATAATTGCTCTTGACTCTGTCAGGAACAGATTAAGAATTTTCTACTCCGATGATAAATTCATATTATCCCGGAATTTTGCACTTGCTGTCGGCTCAAGTTCTATGGATCTTGTGGTCGCTGATTTTAATAATGATGGATATATTGATTTTGCCACCGTCGGAGATAGTTTGGGTTTAATCTTCGCATATCAGAATGGTGGGGAATTTACGGTGTATCAAAATCAAAAAAACGGTTTATTTACCGATGTCAAGTTTTCATCTTTTTTAAATACAAACTATCTTTTTTGTTCAAATTACGAAACTGGGGCTGTTTCCCTATTTCGCTTCAGCGATGAAAAAAAGGTGAGCGAAATTTTTAAATACAATTTTGATAAACCAAGGCAAATTTTTATCGGGATGTCTGCTGATAAAACGATCGCTATCTTTATTACCATATCTGACTCAAATCTTATTCTGATAAAACCAAAAGGGGAAACAGAGTTTGAAGAAATTAGCATAAAAGAAATTGACAGCACTAAAGTAATTGCTTCAACGGTTGGCGATTTTAATAACGATGGATATTTTGATGTCGCAGTTATAAATCGTGAAGGTGAAAATATCCGATTAAATATATTTGTCAAGGCGAAGGGTAGCGAATATATCAAAGTTTACTCTGGAAATTTAAACAAAATGATAAAGCGTGCTTTTCTTTACACTGACGATTTCAATAGCGATGGTTATCAAGATATACTTGCCTATTACGATTATTCTGAAACAAGAATTTCCGATGGCGAACTAAATCTCTTTCTAAACGATGGAACAGCGAAGTTCAGGGAAAGAAAAAGGATTGATACGCATATCCATCTTTCTACAAGCAAACTTTTGAAGATCGGTGATTTTTCTGGTGATTATAAGAAAGATATCGTCGTTTTTGACAAATTTAGAGATAAAATCTACCTCTATGCGGCTGGTGATAAAGGTTTTGAAAAGAAACAAGTATATTATACATCAGGAAATAAAATCAATGCAATCGGTGTTGCCGATGTTAATCATGATGGATTTCTTGATTTGATTTTACTTAACGGAGCAAATGGAGGAATTGAATTTTTAATAAACAAAAATGGTCAGTTTGAATGAAAATTCTTTTGCTTTTGTTTGTTATCTCAAGTTTACTGTTTTCGCAGAATGAAAAGATTGAACGAATTTATTATACGATTTGCGATAGAGCTGGAATTGATGTGAGCAAACCTTTTGACTTTAAGCCATTTGATACAGGTAAATGTGGATTTAATCTTTATGTTGAAGCGGGGAAAAATTGGGATAGTTTTAGCGAGCTTCAAAAGACGAACATAAAGAAATCTTTAGAGAGACCACGACTTCAGGCGAGCGTCTTGTCCCCAAGCAAAAAATTTAGAATTCACTTTGACACGACGGGGGTAAATGAGCCATTTTTATTTGATCAAAATGGAAGCAGGATCCCGAACTCGTGGAAAATGTATGTTGATTCTGTTGCAAAGTATATAGATTCAGTTTACAATGTTGAGGTAAATTTATTAGGTTTTGAGTTTGACTTTAACGATAACGGCGCTGGGGGTGGGAATGAATATGATATTTATATTCAAGATCTTGATGATGGTCTTTATGGTGAAACGGTCTTTGATCCTTCAAGTCCTCTGCCCAGAGGTGGAGTTGCGAAAAGATATCTGAGCTATATGAGAATTGATAACTCATATTATGAGACTTCTTATTATACTCGTGGTATAGATGGTTTAAAAGTGACGCTTGCACACGAATTTGGGCATGCAGTTCAAATTTTATCTTACGGGCTTTGGTTTGAAGATATTTGGTTTTATGAAATGACCTCCACTTGGCTTGAAGAGGTCGTCTTTGACGAGGTGAATGACTACTATGCTTATATTCCAAAGTTTTTCAGATCAACAAAAACTCCAATTTATCTTCAAGATGGTTACTCTCTTGTTGTCCTTGGGATATTTCTACAAGGAAGATTTACACATAGGATAATGGTAAAGGCGTGGGAGAACATAAGAAATTATACTCCTCTTTTATCGCTTGAGTTCGCACTAAATTTCTTCAATAGCAGTTTGAAGCGTGAGTTTGTTGAGTTTTCACTCTGGAACTATTACACTGGCAGTAGAGCGAAAACTGGATATTACTACAAAGAAGCTAAAAATTATCCTGAAATTAGGTTTGAAACGCAACCTGTTGTTATAACATCAAATGAGGCAATGGTGGAAAATTCCACTGGGGCGCTCTCAACACAATATTATAAGTTCATTTGGCGAAGTGATACGATTATTGCGATAATTTCAAATGTTAATTTGAATTCTGCGTTTGCTCGTTTTGAGGACGAGTTTATTTTTCAATATCACATAACAACTGGAACTTATGAAGGTTATACAACGCTTGGCAACGGTCTGAGGGCAAAATTAAAAGTTTCAGATTTTGATAATTGGGGGAATTTAAATATCTTAAACTCACGAGTTGCGTTAGCCAAGGATGCAAATGTTTTCCCCAATCCTTTTTACGCTGATGGTGTTGAAAAAATTTTGATACCTGTTGATCCAAATGTCCAGGAAGTTGAATTGAAAATTTTTACTGCTGGTCTTGATCTTGTTTATTCTGCAAAATTAAAACCTGAATTTAATCTTGGAGATTATTTTGTAAGTTGGAATGGAAGAGATGGAAATGGCGAGCTTGTTAAAAGTGGAGTTTACATTTATTTTGTAAATTCGGGTAAAGTTGAAAAAATCGGTAAGTTTGTATTGATAAGAAAGTGAACGAAGGATTTTTAAGTGGAATTTAAATTAATAGGTAAGGACATAAGAAAAAATTTTGGTCGCTTGCTCGTTTTTGATTCAGTTAATTTTGAACTTGGTATAGGCTCATCACTTGCCATTGCTGGGAGAAACGGTTCTGGCAAGTCAACGCTTGTTAAGATAATTGCTGGACTTTTAAGCCCAAGCTCTGGCGAGGTAATTTATCAAATTGATGGAAAGAAAATTGATAAACTTGAATGGTTTAAGTATGTTGGATTTGTTGCTCCATATCTTCAACTATATGACGAATTTACGGGTTATGAAAATATTGAAATACTTGCAAAGATAAGAGGTTTAAGAAACTACAAGGAAAAGATAAATGAGGTTTTAGAACTTGTAAATTTGTATTCTCGTCGTAATGATCTTGTTCGCGGTTATTCATCAGGAATGAAACAGCGTTTAAAATACGCCTGTGCACTTCTTCACGAGCCGATGGTTTTGATACTTGATGAACCTACTTCAAACCTTGACTCAGAAGGTGTTGAGATGGTGTGGGCATTAGCAGAGAAACAAAAGAAAAAGGGAATTCTGATCGTTGCCACAAATGAACCAGAAGAACTGCAAATGTGTGATGATGTTGTAAATCTTGATGAATTAAAACAAAAAGTGAAAAATCAAATTGTTAGGTAGCGTTTGGGCAATTTTTTTGAAAGATTTAAAGTCGGAGCTCAGAACAAGATATGCTTTAAATGCTTTAATCATGTTCGTCGTGGTCACGATTTCAATGCTTCTGTTTGCCACCGCTGGTGAAGTTTTGAGCGCTGAATTGCTTTCGGGATTGCTTTGGGTTGTCATATTTTTCTCTGCGATGTCCGGGCTTTCAAGGACATTTGTAAGTGAGGAGGATAGAGGAACTGTTATTTTCCTTCAACTTTCAGCACGACCAAGCGTTGTGTATTTTGGTAAATTGCTTTTTAATCTCGTTTTGATTTTTGGGATCAATTTTTTCGTTGTTGTGGCTTATCTTTTAACTATGGAAAATTTCAAGGTTAGAAGTTTTGATGTTTTTCTTGTTGCTTTGATCCTCGGAGGCATGGGGCTTGCTTCAACATCAACTATAATTGCAGCAATAATTGCAAAGGCAAATACGAAAGGAACACTTTATCCAGTGCTCTCTTTTCCGATCCTTTTGCCACTTCTAATTACAGCGATAAATATGACACAGCTTTCAATTGAGGGTGCAAGTCTTGCAGAGACGACGGGACACTTAAGGATTTTGTTTTCTTATTTTTTTGTTGTTATAATTGCGTCATATCTTTTATTTGACTATATCTGGAAGGAATAAATTGTGTGTCGGTTTTGTTTTATTTATTGAACAGCGTTGAAAATTTAGACAAAAATTGTCTTGGATTGTGCAAAATTGGCTAAAAATCAATACTTTAATGTTTGGCACACGAGTTGTTGAAAATAAATGACGATAAAAAACATAGAGCGAAAAATTTGATGCTAATTTGGAAAATCCTGTTAGGTTTATATATTGCGATAATAACGGTTCTTGCGTTCGTTATTCCTATCGGGTTTATTCCTGGGCTTGGGGAAAGAGCGAGGATAATTTTTTTGCATGTCCCATCGGCATGGTTGAGTGTTATTGCTTTTTTCGTATCAATGATTTATGGAATTCGTTATCTTAGGACAAGAAATATATTTGAAGATGTTAAGTCAGCGTCCTCGGCAGAAATTGGATTTTTATTTTGTCTTATTACAACTGTAACTGGTGCTATTTGGGCGAAATTTAACTGGGGTTCTTTTTGGAATTGGGATCCTCGTCAGACATCAATTTTTGTTCTTCTCTTGATCTATGGTGCGTATTTTGTTTTAAGATCAGCGATTGAAATTGAGGAAAGAAAAGCAACTCTTTCTGCGGTTTATTCAATAATTGCTTTCGTCACTGTTCCGTTTTTCATTTTCATAATGCCAAGAATGATGCCGGGATTGCATCCAGGTTCAAAAGGGGATCCTGAAGGTGCAGGTCCTGTTTTGACTTTTAAGATGGATCCAAATATGAGAATTCTCTTCTTTGCTTCTTTAATTGGTTTTACGCTTTTATATCTTTGGATCTTTAAACTTCGCTCAAAAACGGAGGTTTTGAAAATCAAAATTGAAAACAAACTGTATCAGGAGGTTCAAAATTGAGCGTATATGAATTTCTTGAAAAGAACTCTATTTACCTTGTTTTAATCATTGCGTTGATCGTTTGGCTTTCGGTGTTTGTTTATCTAATAAGGGTTGATGTTAAATTGAAAAAGCTTGAAGATGAGTTCTCAAAGATTGAAAACCAAGGAGGAGGTTGAGAGATGAGGTTGAAAGTTATAATTGGCTCAATTCTCATCATCGGCTTTATAATTTTCGGAGCTTATTCCTTCATTGAAAGTAATGTTAAATACGCAACAATAGAGGAAGCAAAAAAGACAACTAAAAAAGTTCAAATAGTCGGCGAGTGGGTAAGAGACAGGGAAAGCTATTATGATACGAGAAGGCATCAGTTTATCTTTTATCTCAAAGATGACAATGGTGATATTGTAAAAGTTGTTCATCAAGGAGCGAAGCCAAATAATTTTGAAATTGCTTCTCATGTTGTTGTTAAAGGTCGTTATGTTAATGGGATTTTTGAATCGCAGGAGATTTTGACAAAATGCCCATCTAAATATCAATCTGCCGACGCGCTGAAACAATATCAAAACTAAATTTGGAGAGTTCAAAATGACAGGTAGAATTTTAATATATATTGCTTTCGCAACAGCTCTTTTTGCAGCGATTGGATATTATCTTGGTTTCAGAGGTAGAAGGGAATTAATAACAAAGGCAAGGGTAAGCTATCATATTTCTGCTGTAACTGTTATACTTGCTTCAGCTCTTTTGCTTTATTTCATCTTAACGCATCAGTTTCAATATACTTATATTTGGAGTTATAGTTCAACCGATTTATCTACCCCACTTTTGATCTCAACATTTTATGCTGGTCAAGAGGGGAGCATTTTACTTTGGACATTCTACACTGCGATACTTGGTTTGTTTTTAATGGGGTATTCAAGGCGTAATGGTTATGAACCGGAAGTTATGAGTGTTTATTCACTTATCAAAGCTTTTCTTCTTTTAATGTTGATTGTCAAAAGTCCGTTTGAATATGTATGGGAGACATGGCCTAAGGAAGTTCACGAGGGATTTATTCCACCTGAGGGTCGCGGTTTAAATCCACTTCTTCAGAATTTCTGGATGGTAATTCATCCGCCTATAATTTTCATTGGTTTTGCTGCGATGGCTATACCTTATTCTCATGCTATAGCTGCTCTCTTAAGGCGTGAGTATATTACTTGGGTTAAACCGGCACTACCTTGGACTATCTTTGCAGCTTTGACGCTTGGAGCAGGGCTTGCAATTGGTGGTTTCTGGGCTTATGAGACGCTTGGATGGGGTGGATTTTGGGGTTGGGATCCAGTTGAAAATTCTTCACTTGTCCCGTGGCTTATAGCCGTTGGAACTATTCACACGATGCTTGTTCAGAAAAGAACAGGTGCATTTGCACGGTGGAATCTTGGAATGTCAATTCTTGCTTTTATTCTTATCCTATACAGCACATTTTTGACAAGAAGTGGAATCCTCGGTGATACCTCTGTTCATTCTTTCGTTGATCCTGGAATGTGGGTTTATACGCTTTTGATTACACTTATAGTTGTCTTTTCTGGTATTGGTTTCGGCTTGCTATTTGCAAGAAGAAAGGAAATACCGAAGGTAAAAGTTGAAGCAGATCTTTTATCAAGAGAATATAATCTTTTCCTTGCCTCCGTTATACTTGCTATAATTGCTGCACTTGTGATAGCTGGGACATCTTCACCGATCATAACGAAAATCTTTCAAGGCAAAGCAAGCGCCGTTGATATTTCGTATTATAACAAAACTACGCTTCCGCTTGGAATAATAATGGCTTTGCTAATTGGGTTAGCTCAGGTGATGTGGTGGAGAAAGACCAAACCTGAGGCTTTAATGAAAACACTTATGTTTCCAACTGCTGCTTCAACTATTTTCACCTCAATTCTTATAATTGCTGGTGTAAGGGAAATTTTAATGGCACTTTTTGTTTTAACATCATCTTTTGCTTTCTTTGTAAACTTGAGAATCGCCTATAAAATTGCGCGTGGCAATCCAAAATATATCGGAGCTTCTTTAACTCATGTTGGAGTTGGTATATTTTTCCTCGGAGTTATTGCGTCAACAAAATATGATAAAACTCAAATTATCTCATTGCCCAAGGATCAACCTGTCAATGTTTTTGAGTATAAGTTGACATATATCGGAAATCAAAAAATTGATAAGGAAAAAGTTGCTTATAATGTGAAAGTTGAAAAGGGTGGGGATTCGTTTATAGCTCCATTACAGATGTACTTTAGCGAATATAATCAGGGAGTTATGAGACATCCTTATATCTTTAGTTTGCTTAACTATGATATCTTCAGCAATCCGAAACTTCCTGCTTTTCTTATTAAAAACATGCTGACAAACGACCTTTATTTATCTCCAATGAGCTTGGAGAAAAGCACTGGCTTTAATCCTCATTCAACTGGTGACCTTATTATACTAAGCAAGGATCAAGAAAGGACGATCGGTGATTATACCTTAAAATTTATTCGCTTTGATATGACATCGGACGATATGGCGAAAATGATGGCTGGAGAAGATTTTGCAATTGGTGCAGTGATTGAAGTTACATACGGTGGGAAAAAACAACAAGTTATCCCGAAGATTTATTATCGCAACAATGTGCCGGTTCCAGAGGCGGTTAAAATCGGTGATAAACAATTAACATTTGTTAATCTTAATGTTGAAACTGGACAAGTTGCTGTGAGTTTAAAATCAAATGGTGGTAGCTTACAGGTTAAAGATGAACCGGTTGAGGTTTTGGTAATTGAAGCAAGTGTTAAGCCGTTTATAAATTTGGTTTGGTTTGGTGTTTTGGTCATGCTTGCTGGATTTATTGTTTCAATGGTAAGACGAATCTCTGAAGTGAAAAAGTAAAATTTCGCAAAATTGATCTCAAAAAAGGCGTGCTATCAAGCACGCCTTTTTTATTTTAAATCCGTTTCCGCTTGTGGATAATAAGTGTGAGTAAAAAGGAGGAATAATTGGTTTTTTTACTTGCATAGAATTTAACTTGAAGAGCGAAGGTAAAGATTTCTGATTTTTAACATATTCTCGGCAATTGTTCACCAGTAAGCATATCAACGACTCTTTTCCCACCGATGATTGTCTTCATCAGGACAAATCCTGGATGTTCATATGTGACCTCTCCGATAATTTTTGCATCTTTTCCAAGTGGATTCTTCCTCATTGCTTCCAGGACCTTATCTGAATCTTCATTTTTAACAACGACGATTATTTTCCCTTCATTTGCGACATAAAGTGGATCAAGCCCAAGCATCTCGCAGGCTGATTTGACAGGTTCTGGTATTGGTATTTCAGATTCCCAGATTTCAATCCCGACATTTGCTAATTGAGCAAGTTCATTTAGAGCGCTTGAGATACCTCCGCGAGTTGGGTCGCGCATCCAATGAATTTCTCTGCTCGCAGATAGAATGTCTTCAACAAGATGGTTCAATGGCGCTGTATCACTTTCAATTTCTATTTCAAACTCTAATCCTTCGCGCTTTGATAGAATCGCTATCCCATGAAGTCCAATCGGACCATTAATTATGATCTTATCGCCCGGCTTAACTTTTTTAGGAGAAATTTCAACATCATGTTCAATTATTCCAATGCCAGATGTATTTATGAAAATTTTGTCCCCTTTTCCTTTTTCAACTACCTTTGTATCACCAGTCACAAGGATTACTCCAGCTTTTTCGCAGGCTTTTTTCATGCTTTCAACAATTAAGCATAGATCTGATATTGGAAAACCTTCTTCAATTATAAGACCTGCACTTATAAAAAGAGGCTTTGCGCCGCCAACTGCTAAATCATTTACCGTTCCATTTATAGCAAGCTCGCCGATGTTTCCACCAGGAAAAAAAATTGGGTTAACGACATATGAATCTGTTGTGAAAGCAATTTTCAATCCGTTTAGATTTATCACTGCTTGATCACCAAGTTCCGAAAGATATGGATTGTTAAAAGCGGGGAGAAATATGTTTTTTATAAGTTCATGCGTAAGCTTTCCACCGCTTCCATGTCCAAGGAGGATTTTTTCAGCATTTGAAGAAAAGCTCAAGCAATCTGATGTAATTCCCTTACTCATTTTTATGAAAAGTTTATTCTCCAAGTTCATTATTTATGAAGCCAATCCTTTCAAGATAATATAGCATTTCTTGGGCTTCTTGCTCGTTAAGTTTGCTTATTCCAAATCCAACATGAACGACGGTGTAATCTCCAACCTGGGCATCAGGTATATATTCAAGGCAAACAGTTTTAATAACACCTCCAAAATCAACTTTACCCATTTTTAATCCATTTTCTTCAAAGATTTCAATTATCTTTCCAGGAATACCGAGGCACATAGCGTCTTCACTCCGTTTAAGTTTACTGGAAACATTCAGTTATTAAATTTAAAAAGAATAATTTGAAAATTACATCCTGCTCCACATTTCTTGGATTTGTCTTAGTAGTATAGTTGGATCTGTTGAGTGAGGTGCTCCAGCAGGATTAATTATATCAAGTTGTCTTGCTGCGTTTTGAAAATCTCCAAGTGTATAATACGATTGTGCAAGAACGAGGCGAAGGCGTCTGTGATGTACGCGATTGTCATATGTAAATACATAGTTTGAATTTGCATTTAAAACTTCAAGTGCTCTTTGAATTGCGGATGGAAATTCGTTTAAAGCATGGTGAACGAAAGCAAGCCCCGCTCTTGAATCAATAGATACTTTTTGAGACACATTTTGGCGAGCAAGGGCGCTTAACAAATCATTTTTTGCAAGTTGGAAATCACGGTTGTAAGCTCTTGACCAACCACGACCACATTCCGCTTCTGCTTGTAAACTGTCATATCTTGAGCTCGTTCGTGCAAGAGAAATGGCGGAATCAAATTTTGCATAAGCTTCATTATAATTTCTATTGCTAAAAGCTTGCCAGCCAGATTGGATCAAAGAAGATATTCTAACTATGGTGGCATCGCCATTTCCAATTAGCTGAACCGTCAAAGGCGATGTTGAATTTGTCGCGTTATGTGTAATTGATAGCGCTCCAGCAAACGCGCCGTCAGATGTAGGGGCAAATCTCACGAAAACGATTAACGATTCACCAGGGGAAAGATTAAATTGCGTCGCCCCCTGAAGCGTAAATCCAGCTCCACTTATGCTCATTGCCCCTGTCAATCGTCCTGTTGAATTATTTTGATTTTTTATCACAACTTGCATGTCTTTAAATTGATTTAGCGGAACATATCCGAAGTTTATTGAACTTGGTGATATGCTTATGTAAATCGCTTCACTTGGTCCGGATGGTTGTTTTTTGCAACTTGGAAATACAATAAGCATGGCGAAAATGGAAACGAAACTTAAAACTGAAATTAATGTTGATTTGAAAATCTTTTTCATAGATTTATCTCCCGTTTGTTTATTTTGTCAAAACCATTTTTAATGTCTTGCTGAAATTGCCAGCTGTTATTCTGTAGAAGTAAATACCGGATGGTGCAACTTTACCTGAATTATCTTTTCCATCCCATACAACCGTATATCTACCTGCGTTTTTGAATTCATTAACAAGGGTTCTGATCTCCTGACCAATGATGTTATAGATTTTTAGTGTGACGAATTCATCTTCTGGGAGATCAAATGATATACTTGTTGATGGATTAAATGGATTTGGATAATTTTGATAAAGTTCAAACTTTTTCGGGATATCAACCAGCTGAGGTGTATTTGTCACAACTTCGCTTTTTCTTGTGACAATGAAATGCCCGAGTTTATTTATTTCCGCCGTGATGAAATCCCCTGAATTTGACACTGTTGAAACCAATCCAACCCATCTTGAACCATCCCAATATGCGATCGTAAGATCTTCTCTCGGAATTCCTGAGATTTTGTTGGGATCAAGATAAATTTTGATTGTCGCTGGCTTGTTAAGTGCATATCCAACTGGGCTTAGTGTGTAAATTGAACTTAATTTTGTTGCAATTGAATTTTCAATCTCTGTGTTCAAAACATCTGAATTTCCAGCAAATGAGATCACATAGATATTATCACGAAGCGAATTTCTACCAAATTCTGCTTCCATTTTCCCATCGGTTGAAACAATGTTACCACCATCTGTGGATCGCAAGAATTGAACATTGAAAGTATATGCCGTATCTGAGTAAATAAAACCATATTTCGTCGTTCCTCTTACTCTTATTTCAATTGTTCCGCTTGATGTAAGAGTGATATTATTGTCAACGAAGACCCTATCACCTGAATTCGGAACTAATTGAAAGTTCAGGTTTACAACTCTTGAACCCTGTGTTAGGGTACCTGAAAGATTACTTCTGTTGAGTTTTGAAGGGCTTGCAACGAAAACATCAAGCTGTTCACTAAATATCGGGTTCTGGAAAAATCCGACAATCAATCTCGGTCTTGTTGTATCAGTATAAGCGAAAGTTGCTCTCATCATCATATTCCAACCTCTTAAAGAAACCGTTGTCCCACCACTTGATACCTGAAGGTTTTCCATTGGAACCCAAGTGTTTGGATTTGATGGATGTGTCGGACCAAAGAAGGCATAAGTATAATTAACCTTCGTAGTGCTGTCCATACCAACATAAGTTCCAATCGTATCGTCAGGATCTTCAGTAAAGCCAATATATATCGTTCCAAGGTTTCTAAGCTGAGAAGCGTATGGAGTAAGGTCAATTGTTAAAAACTGTCCATCATAGCCAGCTCTATTTGTTGAGTAGATAAACGGTGTAATTATGTTATTTCCAGGAAGCCCATTGTTATCTGCCCAAACATGGAAATAGAAATCCTTTGGAGCTGTTGGTGGAATGTTTGAGCCAGAGAATTCATGAGCGAATGCTGCGAGTATTTTTGCGGAAACAAGTTGATTTACGCTAACCTCAGGGATAAATTTAACAGCCCATCCATACCCAGCTCTATTATTTCCAAATCCAAGGAAGTTTGCTTGACCAACAAATCTATCTGGATTGCCATCGTCATAAGCAACTTCAACATAGTGAGCAATTTGTCTTCCTTGCGAAGTGTATGAATAAGTTGCAGATGTTGAACCTGTATTCATTACAACAAAAACTACTGTTCTAACAGAGCTTCCAAATTCGGGGACTTGGAACTGAACCCCAGGAGTAACATCAACGACTTGTTTTACAGACGGTCCAAGCTTTATGGCTTTTATTTGAACAAGTGCTGATGTAGTTGTGAATGTCACCTTTAAAGATTCACCGTAGATAAAAGCGATGTAATCAACAGCATAGCCGTAAACAGATTGATTTGTGACATTTACATTTGGATCAGTATGAGAATTTGCTTCCGATGGTCTTCCGGAAATAGGATAAGTATAGCCATAACTCGGGCTTACGGTTTTATCATTGAGATAATTTGCGATAAACCAATTAGTTAAAATTTGTGTAAATGTTCTTCCTTTTGTCGTGAAAACGGTATTTAACCCAACTGCACCATCTCCGGGTTCTTGGACAACACTTTTTAGAATATCATCCCCAAGTTGTTCCGTATAATAAAGTGTAAAGAGCGCAGCTCTTGCATAATCTGAGAGAACATCACCACTTATATTATTCCAGTCAAAAAGTGGAACATCAACTTTTGAGAAATATCTTGATGGACTTCTTAAGGAATATCCGCAAATAACTTCGGAAACCTCTGATAAACCTTCGTTTACAAATGTTACTTCATTTCTATCATAATTGTAATGGATCAAATGCTGATATTCATGCGCAAGTGTGCTTAAAGGTCTTTGTGGATCTCTTACATTATTGTAGAAGATACCTGGGTAGGAGTCAATGTAAAGTATATCTCTGCGATTACTTCCAGTGTTATCTGTTTGATCCCATGAGAAGAAAAAGCCAGCAACATAGCTTCCACCAGGTTGCCAGCCATCTTTTATATCAGTTATCAGAAAATCTGTTTTCCCATCGCCATCTTTATTTGGAGGATTTCCAAAGTATTGATGCATAATCCGAACTATTCCCCAGTTAGGGTTCCGTGATCCACTTGGCGTTTTGTTTTCAAGAGCGTTCAGGATTGCGTTAACCTCAGTTTGGGTTACATAACCATTATTTAGGTCTGTGACATCAACCCACACTTGAGTTAGGCTGCCAACCCCTCTTAATTCTGCAGTGATATTATCAAACTGTTGAGTCACAAGATTGTAAACGAAGAAGCTTCTTCTTGTTCCAACAGTGTCTGATGTTTTTTGAGGAACCGTCTTCTCAAGCAGTGCCTTTTGCATTAAGGCATAGACCTCGGGATTGTAAATTCGCGTGTTTTCAAGCGCTTGTTTTGCTACTTCATCAGTTAAAAGCGTCGTTACACATATAGAAGTACCGATCTCATCAGATGAACTTTCAAGTGTCGCCTTTGCTATCTCTGGAGTTTTATGCAGTTGTTGGGTGAACGAAAGGTTTACAAAGAAATAAAGAAGCAGAAAATACCAAATTTTCGCCAGCATAATTTTTGCCTCCGTTTATTTTATTTTGATAAAATTTTAAAACTTTTGACGAGAATTTTTCCTTTCTCAATTCCTTTGGTATCCCTTCCTGTGACTTCAAGAACAACCGTAGATCCCTGATTTTTCCACAGCTCTTTGTAAACAGGTGAATTTCTTGAGATAATAAAAACTCTACCATCCTCTGTTTGAATCGCAAGCTCAACAAACGGCTCATTGCCGGTTGTGTAAATTTTCCCTTTAATGCTAAAGCCGTCCGAAGAATGCCATATCGCATAACAGCCTGAAATTAGAACAAGAAGTAAAATAAAAATCTTCACGAGAATTGTCCCTTGTGTTTTGTCCTATGCCCGTTTTCGGGGAAAGAACTTTAAAACTAAAAGAAATATAAAAAACACAATCAACAATATCAACTTTAAAAGCGTAGGTGTGAGTTGAATCAAGCTCGGATTGGCGAATTTATAAAGAGCGAAACATGAAATCGTTGCGGTTCCGATTTTTATCAGTTTTATGTATTCGTATTGTATGGGGTAAATTTTTTGAACAATAAAGAAAAGCGAAACCGCCATCACAAAATAACTTATAAATGTTGCCCAAGCAGAGCCATAGATTCCGAAGTATGGGATTAAAATATAGTTTCCAGCTATATTTGCTATCGCTCCGATCCCTGTAATGTAAGGGAGATAGCTTGTCTTTTTCTCAATGTAAATTCCTGCTATTAAATTAACATAGATTCCGTTGAAAAGATAACCAAGCAAGACAATCGGCACAATGTCAAGCCCGCTCCAGTAATCCGGATGTATTATGTATCTTCCAAAGATTTTTATTTTAACAATATCGCTTATAAAGAATGAGACAGCCAAAAACAAAAACGATGCAGATAAAACAAAGTAGGTCATAACTCTTGAGAAGAGAATCTTCGCATCAGGACGACTTGCGTTTTTCAGAAAAAAAGGTCTCCAAGCGTAGTCAAACATTGAAACGAAAAGCATCATAAAGATCCCGAGCCGATAGTTAGCTTGGTAAATCCCCACGGTCTCGTCGTTTGTCAGGGCTTTTAAAATTGGGCGATCTACAACTTGGATCACCATTGCGGATAAGCCCGAGGGTATGTAAGGCAAGCCAAACTTTAAAAGCTCCGTGTAAAGATTTTTCAAAAATGTCAATGAAAAATTTTGTAATATCACAGGCAGAAGCAAAGCAAATGTCAACGCTGATGCGATAAGATTGCTTATAAAAATGCCATAAATTTCAAGATTCAATTTCAAAAGCAAAAAAATGTTGAGAGCAACATTTACAATTATATTCAGCACCTTTATCGTTGAAAAGATAAGCGCTTTACTTTCAAGGCGTAAATATGCAAATGGAATTATGGAAACAGCGTCAAAAAATAAAATCCAGGCTGAATATCTTATACATATTGCGTATTTTGGAGGAATGTCAATTAATTTCGCGATTTGATCCGAAAAAAAATGAATCAAACTTGAGAATAACAACGAAGTTAGAAAAACCGATATAAACGGCGTGCTAAAGTTTTCTTTTTTGTTGCCAATTTCAAGCGATGAAGCATATCTTAAGTATGCTGATTCCATTCCATAGGAATAAATCACATTCAGAAAAGCAATGTAAGCGTAAATTGTGGTGACAACTCCATATTGGTCTGGTTTTAAAACATTTGTGTAAAATGGAACGAGAAGGAAATTTAAGAATCTTCCAATTATCGTGCTTATACCATAGATTGCGGTTTCCTTCCCAAGCTGTTTTATTTGCGGGAACATCAATTTATTTTTTTACTTTCACCATATTATGTGTGACTCCGCGTGGTAGGAACTTCTCACAAGTGGACCCGACTCAACATATTTAAATCCCATTTCAAGCCCGATATTTTTAAACATTTCAAACTCTTCTGGTGTGACATATCTATCAACAGGCAGATGCATCTTCGTCGGTTGGAGATATTGCCCAAGCGTTAAAATATCAACATCTATTTTTCTTAAATCTTTCATCACTTCAATTACTTCTTCGTTTGTTTCCCCCAGCCCTAAAATTATTCCTGTTTTTGTAACAAGCCCTCGCTTTTTACAATAATCTAAAACCTTTAAGCTTCTTTCATATTTCGCTTGAGGACGGACGGTTTTATAAAGTCGTGGGACTGTCTCAACATTGTGATTTAAAATATCTGGTTTTGCTTCAATTACTATATCAAGAGCTGATTCATCCCCTTTGAAATCCGGAATCAAAACTTCAACTCTGCATTCTGGGACAAGTTTTCTTATCTGTCTTACTGTTTCAGCAAATGCCCACGCTCCTCCATCTTTGAGGTCATCTCTGTTAACCGAAGTTATAACAGCATGTTTTATTCCCATAAGTTTAACTGCTTCTGCGACTCTCCTTGGTTCATCTTGGTCAAACCATTCAGGTTTTCCTGTTTTTACGGCACAAAATCCGCAGCTTCTTGTACACACATCGCCAAGTATCATAAAGGTTGCAGTTCCCCTTGACCAACATTCGGACATGTTTGGACAATGTGCTTCTTCACAAACTGTGTGGAGTTTATAGACATTGACGATGTTCCTCACATAGGTGAAGGAACCGTTAACCTGAAGTTTTATCTTAAGCCAGTCGGGTCGCTTTTCTCTTATTTGCATTGTTTTGAGAAATTTTGTTTTCGTCAATACAAAGTTAAAAAATTTTGTTTGAGAAATGAAATTTTTAAATTCAAAATAAAAAAGAAATCTTGATGGGCGTTTTTTCGCTGAATGCAAACCTGATAATAGCTTTGCTTGCGGTTTTGGTTTCAGTTGGAGTTGGGTTGATTTCATATTATCGTGTGTCCGTCCCAGGTGAGCGAAGCAAAATAATTTTTCTTTTCATCTTAAGAGTTATTGCTGTTTTTATATCTTTTCTTCTGATTTCCGAACCGATTTTGACGCTCATATTGCGCTCAAGTCAATCACCTTCGGTTGCTATATTAATTGATAACTCAAAAAGCATGGGAATTCAAGATCGCCTTGGGGATAGGAAAAAGCAAACTAAAGAAATAGTAGAGAAATTAACCAAAATAGATATCAAAGGGGATAAGAGATTTTTTGTTTTTTCTGGGGATGTTGAGGAAAAAAGGAACTTTAATGTGGATTCACTTTCGTTTTCTGGTGGTTTGACCGACATCGCAAGAGCTTTGAGGAAAATTCAATCAATTTCAACGCAGGAAAATATAAAAGCAGTTATCCTTGTTTCGGACGGAATTTACAACGCTGGTGAGAATCCAGTTTATTTCGCTGAAAAGGTTGAAATACCAATTTTCACAGTTGGAGTTGGTGATTCAACCGTTCAAAAAGATTTAAAAGTTATTGATGTTTTGGCAAACGAAGTAGCATATGCAGGTGTAGAAACTCCGATCGTTGCGAGGATAGGAAGCGCTGAGCTTGGTGGAAGCGAGGTGATCGTTTCTCTTCATGATGAAAAGAGTGAAATTAGCAGGGAGAAGCTAAAGTTAGATGTTGGCGTAAATGAGTATGTTGTTAACTTTAAGTTTATCCCCAAAGAGGAAGGATTAAAGAAATTTGTAGTTAAAGTTCAGCACCTTCCGGGCGAGGTAACATATCAAAACAATCAAAAATCTTTTTATGTTAAAGTTTTAAGAAGTAAATATAAAATTTTACTCGTAAGCGGTGCTCCGAGCCCTGATCTTGCTTTCGTGAAAAGGGTTCTTGTTGAGAATAAAAATTATGAGGTTATCTCTTATACGGAGAAACGGGGTAGAGAATTTATAGAAGGAAATTTTGACTTTAAAAACGCTGAAACAGCTGACGCTGTTGTGTTTGTTGGATATCCAGTTAAAACCTCCGATGTTGAGATAATTAACAGATTGAAAAATGTTATCAGTGCGCAAAATAAACCATTTTTCTTTTTAATAAGTCGGACGGTTGATTTTGATAAGTTAAGGATTTTTTCAGATGTCTTGCCTTTTAGATTCTCAAGGGTTTTTGGTGATGAGGAGATTGTGAATTTGGTTATAACCGAAGACGGGCGAAATCACTCAATTACAGATTTGAAGGATAAAAACAATATATGGAACATGCTCCCACCTGTTTTTAAACTGCGTGGTGTTTTCAACGCAGTTTCGGGGACGATTGTTCTTGCGAAAGCAAAATATCAGAACATAGAAACCGATGAACCGTTAATTGTCGTAAATCGTTTTGGAGATAAGAAATCTGTTGCAGTCCTATGTTATGGGATTTGGAGATGGAAGCTTATGACCGCACAGAATAGGGAGTTTGATGGTTTTTTTGAAACATTTGTTAATAATCTCGTTCGTTGGCTTATAGCGCCTGTTGAGGAAGAATTTGTGAAATTTAAAATTACGAAAAATTTTTATAGTGAAGATGAGGAGATAAAATTTTCAGCTCAGGTTTATAATGAAGATTATTCGCCGATAAACGATGCGGAGGTAGAGGTTAAAATTTTATCTCATGAAAGCGGAGAGATAATTCGTGAGATTGAACTTGAGAATGTAAGTCCTGGGGTTTATTCCGGTGGAATTAATCTTTTGAGGGGTGATTACAGGTATGAAGCCAGTATTTTGAGAAGGGGAAAAGTGTTAAGAAATTTCTCGGGGCGTTTTACGGTTGGAGAAGCAGAAGTTGAGTTTTTAAACACACGGATGGATGCAAAGCTACTTCGCGAAATTGCCACAAGAACTGGTGGCGTCTTCATAAGTAGCGAAAAAGTTGATACACTGGGTGGAATAATAAATTCACTTTCTGATTTTAAGCCAGCGATAGTTGAAAGGAAAATGGAATACATTTTATGGTCAAGGTTTGAGCCACTTGCTATAGTTATAATTTTGCTTTCAATAGAGTGGTTTATGCGGAAAAGGATGGGGCTTGCGTAAAATTTATTCAGAGCGAGGATGGGCAAGTTTGTAGGTTTTTTTCAGATGCTCAATTGTGACATGCATGTATCTTTGCGTCGTTGATAAGCTTGAATGACCGAGAAGTTCTTTAACAGCCATTATGTCGGCGCCGTGATTTAAAAGGTGAGTTGCGAATGAATGTCTCAAGACATGCGGTCCTTTCTTTTCAATATCCGCAACTGCGGATATATATCTACTTACTATGTGGTAAACCTCAATACTTGTTATCCTTTTCCCGTTTTTTGATAAGAACAAAGCTTTCTTGTCATCATCTGTTTGATTTGGTGTTATAAAGTTTTTTCTTATGTTAAGGTAAGTTTTCAATGCTTCCTTCGCTTTTTTGCCGAAGGGGACAAATCTAACTTTGCTACCTTTTCCAAGAACTTTAATTGTTTGGCTTGCGAAGTCAACATCTTCAATGTTCATCCCACAAAGCTCGCTTACTCTTATTCCTGTGCTGTAAAGTGTTTCAAGTATTGCTTTATCCCTTATGCCTTCATCGGTTTTTAAATCAGGTAAATTCATCAGTTTTTCAATTTTGCTTTCTTCAAGGAAAACAGGCAGTGTTTTTTCTGTTTTTAGTGAGAAACCAATTGTTGGGTTTGAAGAGATGAACTTGAATTTGTTCAGGAATTTGAAGAAAGATTTAAGAGCGGAAAGTTTTGTTGATATACTTGTTTTTTTGAGCCCTCGCGAGTGGAGATAAGAAAGAAAATCCCTAATTAAAGATCTATCAATCCGTGCGACATTTGCTTCCCTTTGGGCTTCGTTTATGATGAAGGAATAAAACTCATACAGTGCGTCGTGGTAGGATTGAATTGTTCGTTGCGAGTAGTTTTTTTCTATGTCAAGATACTCAAGAAATTTTCTGATTTCGTTTTGCATTCGTTTTGTGTTAAAAAATTTATATAAGGGCTTTAAACTTGACTTTTTCTGAAAGATGTATTATATTTATTACAGGTTTAAGAGTTCCCTCACCCAGGGTATCCCCCGCCCTGGGTTCCCCCGCAGGGCAGGTTCCCCCCGCCTGCCCTTTCCTTCTTACCTTAAAGGAATTAAGGAATTAAAACAGCAGCAGCAACAACCGTTGTCCATAATCCAGTTTTATCAACCACAGCAGATTGAGTTATATTAAATGTCCTTACGATTTTACCGCTCATTTTCCATACTTGTTCTCTTTCGTCCCAGCTTGTGTTCGGATCAAACTCAAGTCCAAGCGTCGTTGCAAGCATTGTTGCAGCAAGGTCTTCAGCATATTCTCCGGCTTTATCGTCAGTTTGACCAAAAGCGTGATGCTCTGAAAGATATCCAAATTGTTCAGAATCAGCAGGTATGGCGACCCCAATTGATGCAGCGATCAATCTGTTAGGCTCGTTGCTTGATTCTTGGCTTATAACGACATGGACAATTTGTCCTGGCTTGAGATATTCAAGTCCTTTGTTTTTTGGTATTATTTTACATCCAGGTGGAAATATACTTGAGACACGAACGAGATTAAATTGCGCGATCCCCGCATCGCGGAGCGCCATCTCAAAGCTTGTTAATTTTTCTTTGTGTCTGCCAACTCCTTTCGTCAGGAACATTTTTGTTGGGACATACAATTTTACCTTTCCTCCTTTAAATTTAGTTTTTAATTTTTGGCTTTATTCTTAAAAATTTCCGTTTTCCAACTTTTATGACGAATGATTTTTCAAGAGTGACAACGCTGTCAATATCGTTGATTTTGTTGCCGTCAATGCTTACGCCACCAAGTTGAATCAATCTTTTCGCTTCGCTTTTTGAACTTGCAAGCCCCGTTTGAACAAGTAGTTCAACAACTCTAATCTTCCCATCGTTGACATCAATTTCAAATTCTTCAACTTCATCTGGGATTTCTTTCTTAACAAAAATTTTATCAAACTCTTCCTGCGCCTTATTTGCTTCGTTGAAGCCATAGTACATTCGCACGAGTTCCCACGCTAAACGCCTTTTCAAGTCCCTTGGATTTACGCTCGGGTCTTGAAGTTGCTGACGAATTGTTTCAATTTCTTGCGGTGGAAGATCCGTCGTTAAAAGAAAATAATCGTAAATCAAATTATCTGGAATTGACATGGTTTTGCCATAAATTTCAAAAGGTGGATCATTTAAAGCGATGTAGTTATCAAGTGATTTGCTCATTTTTTCAACGCCATCAGTTCCAACAAGAAGTGGCATCGTTATTATAACTTGTGGTTCTTGTCCAAATTCCTTTTGTATATCTCTGCCAACAAGAAGATTAAATTTTTGATCAGTTCCACCAAGTTCAACATCAGCTTCAATCGCAACAGAATCCATCGCTTGCGCAAGTGGATACAGAAGTTCATGAATGCTTATTGGTTCTCCCGATTTATATCTTTTGTTGAAATCATCTCTTTCAAGCATTCTTGCGACCGTATATTTGCTGGCGAGTCGTATCACATCTTCAAATGTCATCTTCCCAAGCCATTCGGAGTTATATCTTATCTCTACTCTTTCTGGAAGCAGAATTTTCTTTGCTTGCTCAAAGTATGTTTGTCCATTTATCCTTGTCTCTTCAAAAGATAATTGCGGTCTGGTCTTACTTCGCCCTGACGGATCACCAATCATCGCTGTAAAGTCTCCGATTATTAAAATTGCTATGTGCCCAAGCTCTTGAAAGTGTCTCAATTTTCTCAATACAACCGAATGACCGAGATGAAGGTCTGGTTTGGTTGGATCGCAACCAAGTTTAACTTTCAGAGGTTTTCCTGTCTTTATTGATTTTTCAATTTTTCTTACAAGATCGTCTTCTGGGATTATCTCAACAACACCGTGCTTAATTAAATCCATTTGTTCATTTACGCTCGGGAATTTCAATTTGTGTAAATATCATTTTGTTTTTGAAGCTATTCTCTATATTTATCCGCATACTTTCGCTTCAATTCTCGCTGTAAATCTCTTTCTGCAATGTCTTCTTTCTTTTCGTATTTTCTCTTTCCACGGACAAGTGCAAGTTCAACCTTAGCTTTTCCTTTTTTAAAATAAACTTTCAACGGTATCAGCGTCAAACCGCGCTCTTTAACTTTTGTTGCAAGTCGTATGATTTCATGTTTATGTAGAAGTAATTTCTTGTCGCGGAGTGGATCGTGATTATGAATGTTTCCATACTCATAAGGGCTTATGTGCATGTTTAAGAGCCACATTTCGCCGTCTTTAATAATTGCGTAACTGTCTTGTATGCTTACTTTACCTTGGCGGAGCGATTTGACCTCTGTTCCTTTCAATACAAGCCCTGCTTCAATTGTTTCAAGAATTTCGTAGTCGTGATATGCTTTTCGGTTCGTTGTTATTATTTTGATCTTCTCTTCCATTTGAAGATAATTTTAAAAAAATTAATTCCTAAAGTCAATTTTTCATTCTTCACCTTTCACCTCTATCAGGATAACGCGATATGAAACCAGGACATCTACACCAAGGAAACAAACGCCGCAGAGAACGAGTAAAAGCCCAATGACAAACAAGTAAAGCGGAATTTCACGAATAAGCGGAGTTGCAAAAAATATATTCAGCCCTATTGCAAACGATGTCAAGACGAAAAATATCGCAGCAACAATATGACAAAGCATCGCATTTCTTATATACCAGATCCTTTTGATCAAAATATCAATTTGATTTTTTATGCTTAGAAAGCGAACATTCTCTGTGTATTCAAGCTCGCCGTGTTTTACAAGCTCTTTTATGAGTTTGCGTTTTTCCTCGTTTAGTAATCTTACTCTATTCACAAGCGTTGAATGTCTTGCGTTCAAACCTGATAGAAAGAAAGCGCTTGATGATATCATGATCGCTGGTGACAAGATCGTTTGAATTGCCTGCGTTGCTGTTAAGACGAAATTATTTTCCATTTTTACATTTCTTGTTCGCTGTCATATTGAATGATTGAAAATATATCGTAATTTTTCAAGCGTTCTCTTCCATTCAGGAAGCTTAGCTCAATCAAAAAGCAAATGCCAACGACTTCGCCACCGAGTCGCTCTATTAATTTGCATGCAGCTGAAACAGTTCCGCCAGTTGCAAGCAGATCGTCGTGGACCAGGACTTTTTCGCCTGGCTTAATTGCATCAACATGGACTTCCATTGCATCAGTGCCGTATTCAAGTTGATATTCTTGCCTTATTTTTTCAGCTGGAAGTTTTCCTGGCTTTCGTATGGGCACAAATCCAGCACCGAGAAGATAGGCAAGCACTGAACCAAATATGAAACCTCGGGATTCAACGCTTACGACTTTGTCAATTTTAATGTCTTTGTATTTTTGATAGAATGTGTCAATGGCGAGTTTGAAAGCGTCCTTGTCTTTCAAAAGCGTTGTGATGTCTCTGAAAACAATTCCATCTTTTGGGAAATTTGGAACGCTTCGGATTATGCTTTTTAGCTTCTTGCTGACCTCGGCAATTTGAATTTCGTTCATTTCACCATTTGATTTTTTCTTTTTTTAAAAATGCATTTATACCCTTTTGACAATCTTCCGTTAACCTTGAAATTGAATTCATCGCTTTGGCATATTCAACTGCTTGGTGTAGCCCCAGAAAATATATGTTTGAAAGCATCTCTTTTATAAATTTAATAGATTCTGGGCTTGTTTCCGTGGCTAAATTTTCAGCTAACTTAAAAGTAAAGTTTTTCAACTCGTCATCTGGAACTGAATAATTAGCAAATCCGATCCTAACAGCTTCTTCCGCATCAATTATATTTCCAGTCAGAAGAAGTTCCCTTGCTTTTGCGCCAGAAATTCTCCTTACGAGAAATGCCATCACGATTGCTGGGATGAAGCCAATTTTAGGTTCGGTGTATCCAAATTTTGCGTTTTCTTTTGATGCGATGATAAAATCGCACACGCTTGCAAGCCCACATCCTCCTGCTAAAGCAAAACCGTTTACCATCGCAATTGTTATTTTCGGATATGAAAAAATTTTCAAATAAAGTTGTGCGAGCTTTTCAGCGTCAAGATAGTTCTCATATGAATTTAGGGTTGAAAGTTTTTTAATATATTCAAGATCTGCACCTGCACAAAAAGAATTTCCAGATCCAGTTAAAATCACACATCTTATGTTTTCCTCCATCGCAAGATCAAATGCTTTTGAAAGTTCATCAACAAGCTCTGAATTTAGGGCGTTTCTTTTATCGGGTCTGTTCAGAGTTATCGTCGCAATTCTGTCGTTTTTTTCGTAAATGATTTGCTGAAACATCTCTTTTTAAATTTTGTTTCCAACGATTTGAAAATTACTTATTCTGTTTGACAAAATCAATTTTATCAGCGTGATAGTTCGGAATAAATTAAATTCCCCTTTTTCAGGACGGTTATTTAATCTTTGCGTTCTTGATTCTTAAATTTTTAAAACAACTTTTCCGAAGACCTCTCTATCCTCAAGCATCCTGTGAGCTTCCTGGGCTTCTTCAAGTGGCAAAACCGCGTGAATTACAGGTTTTAATTTTCCATCTGTGAAAAATTTTAATACTTCCATCAGTTCGCTTTTACTTCCCATGTAAATCCCCTCTATTGACAAATTTTTACCGTAGATGAATCTTAATTCAATTGGAACTTCGCTTCCGCTTGTTGCACCGAGCGTGATTAGCTTGCCTCCCTTTTTAAGTGATTTCAAGCCTTTCATAACTGTATCAAATCCGACATGGTCAAGGATCAAATCAATCCCTTCGCCTTGCGTTTCAACTTTTAATCTTTCTTGGAAATCTTCTTGTTTATAATTTATTAAAACATCTGCACCTAATGATCTTGCCTTTTCAAGTTTTTCATCACTTCCGGCAGTTACGAAGACGAATGCGTTGAAAAGTTTAGCAATTTGAATTGCTGCGATCCCAACGCCACTTCCAGCAGCGTGAATTAGAACTTTCATTCCTGGTTTTATCCCTCCGCGAGTGACAAGCGCATGCCAGGCAGTTAGGAAAACAAGAGGTATTGAAGCTGCTGATTCAAAATCAAGATTTGCAGGAATAGGTAAAACATTTTGAGCAGGCAATACAACATATTCAGCATAAGTCCCATCTTTCTGAACGCCGAGTATATGATAAAGTTTGCAGAAATTTTCTCTGCCAGAGACACACTCTTGGCAAACTCCGCAACCCATTCCTGGGGAAATCAAAACTTTCTCACCAACTTTAAGGTGTGAAATTCCATCGCCAACTTCTGCAATTATTCCAGCTCCATCTGCGCCAAGTATATGTGGGAATGGTATCTTGAAAAGCCCTTTCCTTACCCAAATATCAAGGTGATTTAAACTCGCCGCTTTTAGCTGCACGAGCACTTCACCAGCTTTAGGCTTTGGCTCAGGAAATTCAATAACTTTAAGTTTATCTCGCCCGCCGAATTCGTTGATTCCGACCGCTTTCATTTTTTGCTCCTTTTTAGTATGGGTTTATGAGAAACACCAATAAAATTATATTCGCTATGGCATATCTCAGATAATCAACTGTGCGATAGTTCCTCCACTTTGCAATGTTTAAAAGGTAGGAGGATAGAAACATTGTCATAGCGAGAATCAAAAAGAGAGTAAATACTTGAGGATAGCTCAACATCTCTCTCCAAAACGCAGAGAAGGAAAGAGTGGGATTAATTGGGCTTCCATAAATAATCATAAGATGAACGACATAAACGAAAAGAGATTCAACACCGAAAACTTGTAATGGATGAAATTTCAAATTTATAACACTTTCAATTCTCCACACGATGTAGAAGACGATAATTACAAACGAAAGACGCGAGAAAGAGAGGAACGGACTTGAATAAATCAAAAACTGATTTGGATTTAAAATGATTTCGGATAGTGGTTGAAGGATTAGCGTAATTGGGAAAACGAAAAGTGAAATCTTGAGAATTTTGTTGAAAAAGATTTCGGTCTGTTTGGAATTTGCACTTACCATGAACATATGCCCAATATAAACGCCGAACAAGATATAACCAGCCCAAGGGAAAAGCGGGAATTTTGAACCGTGAAATGTGTTGAGGTATTGAGACAAAAAGAGAGGTAAAAACTTTGAGAAATCAATCATAAATAAAAGCGGTGAAATCAGGAACACGAAAATTCCAGCCAAGAGAGAAAAGGTGGAAAACTTATTAGCATCTTTAAACAAAAACAGAGCTAATTGTAGCGATAAAAGAGAAACGCCTATCACTTGCAAAACATCTGAGGAGAACAAAACAGAAAGCACTTCAAAGTTTGACTCGCTTATCAATTTTCTCAAGGACAG
Source organism: Candidatus Kryptonium sp. (assembly GCA_025060635.1). Lineage (NCBI taxonomy): Bacteria > Pseudomonadati > Candidatus Kryptoniota > Candidatus Kryptonium > Candidatus Kryptonium sp. Next base: position 87,127 of record JANXBN010000006.1, read on the forward strand.
GTAGGGAAGGTGAAGGAAGTAGCCAAGGAATATAATGAAGAGAAACTTCCTAATTCGCTTTAGAAATTTCTCGGAAAACCTTGAATATTCTTCAACATATTTCAGCGTCGTGATTGAGAAAGCGAATCCAGATATGAACAAAAACATCGGTGCTGTAAACCCGCGAAAGATCGTGTAAATTTGGAACGCCAAGGAGGATTTTTCAACTGGATTTAGGAGAGCGTCCGCTGTATGACCGTGAAGCATTAGAAGTATCGCAAGCCCACGAAATACATCAATAAATCTCAAACGACCGCTCATATTTTAAAAGATCTCTCAATTCTTTGTTTTACTTTATCTTTTCCAAAGTATTCAACGATAAGTGGAAGCTCTGGGCCGTGTGTTTTTCCAGTCAGGGCTACTCTTATCGGCATGAAGAGGTTTTTACCTTTTATGCCAGTTTCGTTTTGTATTTCTTTTGCTAATTGTTTGAATTTTTCTCTGTCTATTTCTGTGTCAAGTTCTTGGATTTTTTGGATAAACTTTTCAAGCACGGTTTTGCTGGTTTCAAGCTTCATTATTTCCTGTGCTTCACCGTTTTCAATTTGAATTTCTTCGGTAAAGAAGATATCAACATAATCAGTGATCTGCGCGAGATATTCAAGGTGTGTACGCACTGCTTCAACAATTATTTTAACTTTTTGAAAGTTTGATACATCATATCCTTTTTCTTTCAAAAATGGGATCGCAAGTTGAGTTATCCTGTCAAGGTCTGAATTTTTGATGTAATGTGAGTTCATCCAGTTAAGTTTCTTCAGGTCAAAAATTGCGCCTGCTTTATTGACTCTTTCAAGCGAAAACTCTTTTATTAGTTCATCAAGCGTGAAAAATTCTCTTTCGTCGCCAGGATTCCAACCAAGCAGTGCAATGAAATTGACAATTGCTTCGGGCAGATAACCTTTTGCTCTGTAATCCTCAACAGCGACATCACCTTGTCTCTTGCTTAGTTTTGTTCTATCTGGATTTAAAAGCAAAGGCAAATGTGCAAATTGTGGTTTTTCCCAACCGAGATATTCGTAGAGGAGAATATGCTTGGGTGTGCTTGGTAACCATTCTTCACCGCGGATCACATGTGAAACTTTCATATGGTGGTCATCAACTACTACCGCAAGATGATATGTTGGGAAACCATCTGACTTTAAAATTATCTGATCATCAAGGACTTTAAAGCTTATCGTCACATCTCCGCGAATTAAATCATGAAATGTTAATTCTCCCCACTCTGGGATTTTCATTCTTATTGTTTTAGGTATCCCTTCGTCAAGTTTTCTTTTTACTTCTTCTGGCGATAATCTTCGGCAAGTGCCATCGTATCTTGGGGCTTGTTTGTGTTTTATCTGTTCCTCTCTCATTTTTTCAAGTCGCTCTGGAGAGCAAAAGCAATAGTAAGCTTGTCCTTTTTCAACAAGCTCTTGAGCGTATTTTTGGTAGAGTTCTAATCTTTGAGATTGGATATACGGTCCATAGGGACCACCTTTGTTTGGTCCCTCGTCAAATTCAATTCCTGCCCAATGTAATGTTTCAATTAAATTTTCTATAGCTCCAGGGACGATTCGGGTTTGGTCGGTGTCTTCTATGCGGAGGATAAATTGACCGTTGTGCTTTTTTGCAAATAAATAGTTGTAAAGTGCTGTTCTTAAACCACCAACATGAAGAAAGCCAGTCGGGCTTGGTGCAAAGCGAGTTCTTACAGACACAATCGCATTTTATACAATTTGATTTTAAATCAAAAACTGCCCTGAAAACTCAGGGCAGTTTGTTTCTTTTGTTTCGGAAACAAATATAGTTAAACGAAATTTGAAATCCAAAGAAAATTATAGCTTCATTTCAAGCAATTCTCTTGCGATGATGATGCGTTGAATTTCAGATGTTCCTTCGTAGATCTCTGTGATTTTTGAATCTCTAAGGAATCTTTCAACTGGAAAATCTTTGATGTATCCATAACCTCCGTGGATTTGGACAGCTTCAAGCGATGCTTCAACAGCAACTTGCGAGGCGAAAAGCTTCGCCATAGATGCTTCTTTGATATATCTTTCGCCGCGATCCTTTTTCCAGGCAGCGAGCAAGGTTAACAACCTTGCAGCTTCAATTTTCGTCGCCATGTCAGCGATTTTAAATTGAATCGCTTGATGTTCAGCCAAAAGCTTCCCGAAAGCTTTTCTCTCTTTTGCATACTTTATTGACGCTTCAAGCGATGCTTGAGCGATTCCAAGGGCTTGGGCAGCGATTCCTATTCTTCCGCCGTTTAAGGTTGTCATTGCAATTTTATATCCAATTCCTTCTTCACCGAGCCGATTGCTCACTGGAACTTTACAATCTTCAAAAACGATCTGCGCTGTATCTGAACTTCTTATCCCAAGTTTCTTTTCTTTCTTTGCAACTATAACACCAGGGAAATCTTTTTCAACTATGAAAGCAGAAATTCCTTTTGACCCTTTCTCTTTGTCAGTTTGAGCAAAAACGATCAAGATATTTGCATAGACACCGTTTGTGATGAAATTTTTTGTCCCATTCAAAATATAAAAATCACCATCTCTTACAGCGGTTGTTCGCTGATTAGAGGCGTCGCTTCCAGCTTCTGGTTCAGATAGGCAAAATGCACCAAGCAATTCTCCACGAGCAAGGCGTGGTAGATATTTTAATTTTTGTTCTTCAGTTCCAAATGTCTCAATAGGCCAACAGATAAGCGAATTGTTAACTGACATAATAACTCCTACTGATGCATCAACTTTTGAAATCTCTTCCATTGCTAAAACATAGCTTATCGTGTCAAGACCAGCACCACCATATTTTTCGGATGTCATCATCCCCATGAAACCAAGTTCTGCGAGTTTTTTGATTTCCTCGTGAGGGAATTCTTCTTTTTCGTCCCTTTCGGACGCTCCCGGTAATAATTCTTCAACCGCAAATTTTCTTGCGGTTTCTTTGATCATCAGTTGTTCTTCTGTAAACTGGAAGTTCATTGCTGTGGTTTGCTATTTTGTTGTTGAGTATAATCGTAAAATCCTTTGCCAGTTTTCCTGCCGAGGTATCCGGCGGCGACCATTTTCTTAAGCAATGGGCAAGGTCTATATTTGGGATCTCCAAATCCTTCGTAAAGAACATTCATAATTGAAAGACACACATCAAGCCCGATCAGATCAGCAAGTGCCAAAGGTCCCATTGGATGGTTCATTCCAAGTTTCATGACATTGTCAATATCTTCTGCTGATGCAACTCCTTCCATAAGACAATAAATTGCTTCGTTTATCATCGGCATCAAAATTCGGTTTGATACGAAGCCAGGATAATCTTTAACCTCAACCGTCGTTTTACCAAGTTTTTCAGCAAGTTCTTTCGTAATTCTAAATGTCTCATCTGAAGTATCATAACCGCGAATTATTTCAACAAGTTTCATAACTGGGACTGGGTTGAAGAAGTGCATGCCGATGACCTTATCGGGTCTATTTGTTGCGGAGGCGATTTCGGTAATTGAAATTGAAGAAGTATTAGTTGCAAGGATCGTTTCCGGTTTACATACGAGATCAAGCGACTTAAATATGTCTTTCTTGATTTTAACATTCTCGGTTGCTGCTTCAATAACGAAGTCAGCATCTTTTGCTCCACTTTCAAGTGATGTTAGTGTGTTAATTCTGGCTATCGCTTGCTCTTTTTCTTCCTCGGTCATGACTCCTTTTTTGATTTGCCTGTCCATATTTTGTCTTATCACGCTTATAGCTTTCTCAAGGACGCTTTTGTTGATGTCAATTAAGTTGACGATATATCCATTTTGGGAAAGGACATGGGCGATTCCACTCCCCATTGTTCCAGCTCCGACGACTGTAACTTTTTTGATTTCCATTGTATGTGCTCCAATTTTGTTTTTAATTTACTTTTCAATCATTTTATTGAAGATGGCAACTTTTCTGGTTCAACGCCTTTGCCAAGAAGATACGCATCTATTGCTCTTAAAGCAGCAAGATAAGCCATTGCAGATGCTTCTCTTACATACTTTGTGTCGGTATATCGCTCATATTCAATTTTAACTTTTGATAAAATCTCTTTCGCATTTTTCAAAAATTTCTTCGCCTCCGCAATTGCTTTAGATGTTATGATTGAACGTTAAAATTTTAATTTGTTTTGAATCCGAACTTCGTTGTCACAATTGGTATTTTCAAATTCTTTCAACGATGACAGCGCTTGCTTCTCCGCCACCGATGCAAAGAGTTGCAAGTCCCAGTTTTGCTTCTTTTCTTTTCATTGCGTAGAGCAAAGTTGTCAATATCCTTGCGCCACTTGCGCCAATTGGATGTCCGAGAGCAACAGCACCACCGTGGATGTTCATTTTTTCAATTGGAATTCCCGCAAGTTTTGATGTTGCGAGGGCAACGACAGCAAATGCTTCGTTTACTTCAAAAAGGTCAATATCTTCTTTTTTCAAATTTGCTTTCTTCAAAACTTTTTCAATTGCGTCTACAGGTGCTGTTGTAAACCATGCGGGATCTTTAGCTGCAGAGGTGTAAGCGACGACTTTAGCAAGTGGTTTAATTCCGAGTTCATCTGCTTTTTCTTTTGACATCAAAACAAGCGCGGAAGCACCATCATTTATCTTTGATGCATTCGCTGGAGTTATAGTGCCGTTTGGTTCAAAAGCCGGTTTTAATTTCGGTATTTTCTCAAAAACTACTTTTTTCGGTTCCTCATCTTCGGAAACGATTATCGTTTCACCTTTTGGTTGAGGCACAGGGACTGGGACAATTTCATCTTTGAAATAACCTTTTTCAATTGCTTCAAGAGCTCGTTTATAACTTAACACTGCAAATTCATCTTGTTCTTCCCTTGATATTTTACATTCCCTTGCACATAGTTCACCGGCGTTGCCCATGTGAAAATCATTATATACATCCCAAAGCCCATCTTTTATCATTGAGTCAATTAATTGCGCATGTCCCATTCTGTAACCGGTTCTTGCTTTGTCCAAAAGATATGGGGCGTTTGACATGCTTTCCATCCCTCCTGCGACAATTATGTCCGCATCTCCAAGTTTTATTGCTTGGGTTGCAAGCATCACTGCTTTAAGTCCAGAGCCACAAACTTTATTAATCGTCATACATTCAACTTTTTTAGGAAGTCCAGCGAAAATTGCTGCTTGTCTTGCCGGAGCTTGTCCGACACCTGCGGTTAAAACACAGCCCATTATAACTTCGTCAACCATTTCCTTCGGAACATTTGCTCTTTTCAAAGCTTCCTCAATAACTATTGCTCCAAGTTTAGGTGCTGGCAAAGGGCTTAAAGCACCATTGAATGAACCAATTGGGGTGCGACATGCGCTTGCTATCACAACTTCTCTCATAAATACCTCCATTGCTTAATTTTTATGTGGAGAAGGAATTTTTTGGTTGCGGAATTTTGGAAAATTTTATAACCGAATGTTTTTGCCTCTCTATTTTGGCTTCGCTTTCCATGTGAAAGTGTTGTAAAATTTTGCTCACTCAAAAATATAGCGATTTCAAATTTAACATTCAACTCCGACGAAATTGCATTTTCAAGTTCAAATTTTTAATTTAAAATAAAAATCGCAAATGTTGATGGGAAATAATCTGTTGGTTGTCAATCATCCGCTCATCAAACGAGACCTCACATATCTTCGGGATAAGAACACGCCGAGCTCGGTATTTAGAAGCATTTTACATCGTTTGACTTCTCTTATGGCTTTTGAAGTAACCAAAGACCTTGAACTCTCAAGCAGAGATGTGGAAACACCTCTTGAAGTTACACAAGGTCATGTTCTTAAAGACGAAGTTGTCCTTGTGCCAATTTTAAGGGCTGGGCTTGGAATGGTTGACGCATTTCTTGAGCTAATCCCAGAGGCAAAGGTTGGACATATCGGGTTGTATCGTGATGAAGAAACATTAAAACCTGTTGATTATTACTTTAAATTTCCCAAGAACATTGATAAAAGCGTTGTTATAATCCTTGATCCTATGCTTGCAACGGGCGGAAGCATTTGCGCAGCAATTTCTTATCTTAAGGAAAGAGGCGCAAACAGAATCAAAGTTGTAAGTTTGATCGCTGCACCAGAGGGAATTAATAAGTTGACAACCGAGCATCCGGATGTTCAAGTTTATATTGCTGTCCTTGATAGACAACTTAATCAAAGAGGATTTATTCTTCCAGGACTTGGCGACGCCGGAGATAGAATTTTTGGAACGGAAAACTAATTTTGAGTTTGTGGATTGAAACTGAGAAAGTTGATTTATTATACATCTATTCTCATTCCTTTGCTTGTTTTGATGTTTTCAATTTCAATTTCAATTGGGGTTTCGGAAAGCGGGGTTAAATTTGAATTGGATAGGATTTTTAATTTTTTTCTTGGTCGTGCGGATGAAATTGATAAAGTCATAATTTTCCAAATTCGTTTTCCGAGGGTTTTAACATCTATTTTCGCTGGGGGAGGTCTTGCCATCGCTGGAGCGATATTACAAGCAATAATACGAAATCCGCTTGCAGAGCCATATATACTTGGGATCTCAAGTGGTTCTGCTTTCGGCGCGGTTGTGTCAATAGCTTTGATAGGTTCATTTTCATTTACTTTCACACCGATTTTAGCTTTAGCTGGTTCTCTTTTTGTCACTTTGCTTGTTTATTTTCTCGGGAAGAAAAGAGGAATGATTGATATAAATACGATGTTGTTAAGCGGGATAATGACGGGTTCTTTCTTTTCGGCTCTGATTTTATTAATAATAACTTTGTCTGGTGAGTCAGTTAAAAATGTTTTGTTTTGGTTGCTTGGGAATCTTGCGAATGTAAATTTGAGTCAATCAATTTTAATTTCTATTGTCGTGTTAATTTTTTCAGTTTTAACTTTCGTTTATGCGTACCGTCTTAATTTGCTTGCGGTTGGTGAGGAGATAGCTACTCAACTTGGTATTGATGCTGAACTGACGAAGAAATCGGCATATTTTGTCGCTTCAATTTTAACTGCTGTCGTTGTTTCAGTAACGGGAATAATTGGTTTCGTTGGGCTTGTTGTCCCGCATATATGTCGCAGGATCTTTGGTGTTGATTATAGAATTTTGGTACCGACATCGTTTTTCTCTGGGGCTATAATTTTACTTTTTGCTGATATAGTTGCTCGCGTTGCCTTGTATCCGAATGAGATCCCGATTGGCACTGTCACAGCTCTTTTCGGTGCGCCATTTTTCATTTATCTTTTGAAAAAAGAAAAGAAGGTTTAAAAATGAGAGAAAAAGTCATAACTATCTTCGGAAGTTCAAAACCAGTTGAAGGGGAAGAGGATTACGAATTTGCACGAAAACTTGGATACGAGCTCGGTAAAATTGGCTTTGCTATTTGCAATGGCGGTTATAGCGGGATAATGGAGGCAACTGCAAGAGGTGCGAAGGAAGCAGGAGCTAAAACAATTGGGGTTACAGTTGCAACTTTTGAAGGTCCGGCAAATAAATGGATAGATGAGGAGATAGAAACGAAAAGTTTATTTGAACGATTGAAAATTTTGATTGAAAAAGGCGATGGGTATATTGTTTTAAGAGGTGGGACTGGCACAATGGTGGAGCTTTCGCTTGTGTGGGAAATGATGAATAAAGGTTTGATATATCCAAAGCCGTTTGTTGCTGTTAACTTTTGGACACCAATTATTGAGGTAATCTCGGAACAATTAAGAATTGAATCACGAGAGAACGCAACTAAATTTATCAAGATCTTAAGCGATGTTGACGAGATCGTCAAATATATCAAAGATCAATTGTTATAGCGATGCCGAAAGTTGCTTTGGTAATTGAAAATAACGAATTCATTTTTTATATTAGAGCGAACATAAACTAAAAAATGGGTCTTTAACAATGAAAGCAATTATCCCAGTTGCAGGAATAGGAACAAGGTTGCGTCCGCATACATATACGCAACCGAAGGTTTTGTTAAATGTGGCTGGAAAACCGATACTTGGTCACATACTTGATAAGCTTGTTGAAAACTCAATAAATGATATCGTGCTTGTGATTGGATATCTTGGTGAGAAAGTGAAAATCTATGCTGAATCAAACTATCCAAATGTAAGATTTGAATTCGTTGAGCAAAAGGAGACACTTGGGCTTGGTCACGCAATTTATCTTGCGCGAGATCTTTTTGAGAACGAAGATGAAGTTTTAATAATTCTCGGAGATACAATTTTTGATTTTGATCTCTCAAAATTTCTAAAAAGCAAATTTACAACGCTTGGTGTTAAGACAGTTGAAGATCCAAGAAGGTTTGGAGTTGTGATTCTTGATGGGGATAATTTCGCTAAAAAACTTATAGAAAAGCCATCTCAACCGGAGAGCAATCTTGCGATCGTCGGAATTTATTTGATTAGAAATCCAAAACTTTTAAAGGAAGCGCTTGAAGAGGTTGTAAAAGGAGAAATAAAAACCAAGGGGGAATATCAACTTACCGACGCGCTTCAGATTATGGTAAATAAGGGTGAAAAGATAACTGTTTTTGAGATAGATGGATGGTATGATTGTGGCAAACCGGAAACGCTTCTTGAGACGAACAGATTTTTGCTTGAGAAAAACGGAACAAGCTTGAAAAAACTCGGTAAATTTGAGAATGTTTTGATAATTCCGCCAGTTTACATCGCGCCAACGAGTAGAATTGAAAATTCAATCATAGGACCATATACGACGATTTCAGATGGCGTTGAAATTTCATCTTCAATCATAAGAAATTCAATCATAGGTGATGACGCGAAAATTCAAAATGCTCTTCTTGATTCTTCAATCATTGGTCTTGGAGCTATCGTCAAGGGGGATTATAAGAAAATTAACATTGGGGATTCATCAGAGGTTGAGTTTTATTGAAAAACTAAAACTTAAACAAATTAGGAGAGTAAATGGGAAGGCTATTCACCTCTGAATCAGTTGCCGAAGGACATCCAGACAAAATCTGCGATCAAATTTCCGATGCAGTTCTTGATGCCTTTCTTATGCATTATCCCGAGGCAAGGGTCGCTTGTGAGGTATTTGTGACAACAGGGCTCGTTGTAATAGGTGGTGAAATTAAAGCTCCCGAAGAGGTAAGGGCAAAAGTTAATTTTGACGAAATCGCAAGAGATGTCATTAAAGACATAGGTTATGATAAATCAGAATATCAATTTGATTACCGCTCCTGCGGAGTTATAGTCACAGTCAAATCTCAATCACCTGACATAGCCAGGGGAGTTGATAAAGGTGGGGCAGGTGATCAAGGAATGATGTTTGGCTATGCTTGCCGAGAAACACCAGAACTTATGCCAATGCCCATCATGTTTGCACATAAATTAATGAAACGGCTTGCTTATGTCAGGAAGAAAACTAATCTAATGCCATATCTAAGACCCGATGGTAAATGCCAAGTTACGATTGAGTATGACAATACTGGTAAACCCGTCAGAGTTGATACGATAGTTTTTTCAGTTCAACATGATGAAAGGTATAAAGGGAAAAAGTTAACATCAAAAGATATAGCTGAGGACCTCAAAGAATTCGTTATAAAAGAGGTTATCCCAGAGGAATATCTGGATAAAAAGACGAAGTATCACATCAACCCAACGGGTTCATTTGTGATTGGTGGTCCTCACGGTGATACGGGGCTTACTGGTAGAAAAATAATAGTTGATACATACGGCGGAAAAGCACCGCACGGTGGCGGTTGTTTTTCAGGCAAAGATCCAACAAAGGTTGATAGAAGCGCAGCTTACGAAATGAGACACATTGCGAAAAATATCGTTGCTTCTGGGCTAGCTGATGAATGTTTGATTCAAGTTGCCTACGCAATAGGCGTTGCGAAACCAGTTGCAATCTATGTTGACACGAAGGGAACGGGCAAAGTCCCAGATAATATGATAGCTGATTTCATCATGCAAAACTTTGACCTTTCTCCGAGAGGAATAATTGACAGATTGAAGCTTCAAAGACCAATCTACCGAAAAACCGCTGTCTACGGACATTTCGGAAGAAATGAACCTGAATTCACTTGGGAGAAACTTGACTATGTCCCTATGTTCAAAGAACTCTTGAAATAGATTCAAATAAAACTCAAAAACAAAATAAGGAGAACCTTTTAACATGGATGAACTAAAAGGCGTCTATAAAGTCAGAGATCTATCATTAGCAGAGGAAGGATTCAAGCAAATACGGTGGGCTGAAAGTAGAATGCCTGTTATGATGGCTTTGAGGGAAAAATACAAAAAAACAAAACCCTTTAAAGGATTTAGAATTGCAGGATGCCTTCATGTAACGAAGGAAACAGCAGTTTTGGTTAAAACCTTTGTTGAGTGCGGAGCAGAAGTTAGTTGGAGCGGATGTAATCCTCTATCAACTCAAGATACAATAGCTGCAGCACTTGCAAAAGAGGGGATTTCAATTTTCGCATGGAATGGGATGAGCGTTGAAGAATTTTATTGGGCAATTGAACAAACGCTTCATATAAAACCGAATTTAACACTTGACGACGGAGCTGACCTAATTTTCACAATTCACAGCAAACACCCAGAACTTATCCCGGACATAATCGGTGGAACAGAGGAAACAACAACAGGCGTGAAAAGATTAAGAGCGATGGCAGAAGCAGGAGCTTTGAAGTACCCAATCATAGCTGTTAATGACGCAGAAACGAAGTGGGATTTTGATAATGTATATGGAACTGGACAGTCAACTCTTGACGGAATTTTAAGAGCAACAAGCATTTTAATTGCTGGTAAAACTGTTGTTGTCGCCGGATATGGACACTGCGGGAAAGGAGTTGCAATGAGAGCAAGAGGTCTTGGTGCAAATGTGATCGTTACGGAAGTTAGACCAATTGCAGCGTTGAAAGCCGTGCTTGATGGTTTTACAGTTATGCCAATGAAGGAAGCTGCAAAAGTCGGAGATGTTTTCATAACTGCTACGGGGGTGAAAGATGTTATAACTGAAGAACATTTTAAAGTTATGAAAGATGGCGCCATAGTTTGCAACACTGGACATTACGATGTTGAGGTAAATCTTGTCCATTTAAAAAAGATGGCAAAAAGCATAAAAGAAATTAGAAACCATGTTGAAGAGTATCTTTTGAAGGATGGCAGAAGAATTTTTGTCCTCGCAAAGGGTCGCCTTGTAAACCTTGTCGCAGCAGAAGGTCATCCTTCCGAAGTTATGGATATGTCATTTGCAAATCAATTTATGGCTCAACTTAAACTTGTTGAAATGTTTAAAAAAGGCAAAAAGCTTGAACCGAAAGTTTATGATATTCCTCCCGAACAGGACGAAGAAATTGCGGAACTTAAATTGAAAACGATGGGTATAAAAATTGATAAGCTAACGAAGGAACAAAAAGCATATATAAAAGATTACAGCGCCGGAACTTGAATTATCTTTGATCAGGGCGAGGGAATTTAAATTCACCTCGCCCTCTTAAAAAATCTCAAAATGTGGGGAAATTGTAAGGCAGGGTAAAATCACTTCGTTATTTTAGATTTTCTATCTTTAACGAGTTCTTCCAATGGGATGTCAAGAATTGAAAATCTTTCCCATCCTTCGGAATCAAAATGCCACCACTCGGTTGGAAGTGGGATGAAACCATATTTTTTCATCACATCTTCAAGGAGTTTTCTATTTTTTATAACTGTATCTGGCAAGTTATAATAATCTCGGTGTGCCTTTTCGGAGAAATCGTCATATTTTGTCGGCATTGGCAATTCCTTGCCTGATGAATCAACGAGAGTTAAATCAACAGCGCAACCGCGATTATGTCTTGAACCTTTAGCTGGATTTGCAACATATCTTTCGTCTGGGACGATTGACCACAGAATTTTCTGAACCGAAAGTGGGCGATAACAATCCCAAACTTTTAATCCGAGCCCAAATTTTTCAAGCTCTCGTTGAACTGAATCAAGTTTAAGCGCTACAAACTTTCTCAAAAAGCATCTTGAAACAGTGTAAAGTTTTCTTCCAGTAAAGTTGTCATCGGTTGCGTATTTTATTTCAACAAATATCCTCGGGTTAATTTTTTGTATATCAACAAGAACTGTATCTTCTGGTGAAAACTGCGCTACGGAATTTTGAGCAAAGAGAAGAAAGAAGGCAAAGAGTAATAAGATTTGAACCTTCATTTCTTGGATTTCTTCTTTTTTGCTCCTGTTAACTCGCTCATCGTTGGGATATCAAACTTTCTAAAGATTCCACCTTTGAAAGGCCTCTTCTTATCTTGCGCTGGTTTTAGCTCAACTTTAGTGTATTTATTTATATACCACTGGTGCAGTATTGATAGCACATTGAACACAAAGTAATACAAGTTAAGTCCAGATGGCAGGCTGTTAAATATCAAGAAGAAAATTATCGTCATTATGGTCGCAGTTACTCTTTGTCTCTTGTCTATTGTAGCCGACGACATCCATTGCTGAATTAGCATAGTTATAGCCATTAACAAGGCAAGACCGCTTATCTGATTAACTCCAAAGATCGGAATATAAAAGGGTAGTTTTAGAATTGTGTCTGGAATTGAAAGATCTTTTATCCAAAGTATAAATCCAGCCTGTCTTAATTCAATCGTGACGCGGAACAATGAGAAGAGAGCATAAAGAATTGGTAATTGTAAAAGCAATGGCCAGCATCCGCTGAAAGGATTGACACCATATTCACGATAAACTCTCATCACCTCTTGGTTAAGCTTCTGCGGGTTGTCTTTGTATTTTTCCTGCAACTCTTTCAAGATAGGTGCTATCGCCTGCATCTTTTTGATTGATTTCATCTGCGTTATGGTCAGCGGGGTAAGGAGAATTTTTATCACAATTGAGAAGATGATTATCACAACTCCATAATTTGGTATAAACGAGTGCAGGAATGTAAAGAACGGGAGAAGAACATATTCAGCTATTGGTCTTATCAACCATCTCAAACCTAAACTAATCATCTCTTCAAGTCCGACGCCGTATGACTTCAAAATTTTATAATCAAGCGGACCGAGATAAACTGTGAAATGATTCTTCTGATAACTTTCGCCTCTAAATGGAATTTTTAAAGCAACTAAGTAATCTTCTTTAACTCCGTTATCAGGCAATGGGAAGCGTTCACCCTCAAGATATGCGCCGTCTGAATAGTCGTTTGATATTATCGCTACCGCGAAATACTTATTGTGTGTCCCAACCCATCTTGTTGTCCCAGAGTAAGAGCGAGAAACTTTTTTGCCAAATTCGCTTGCATCTATCGTCTCATAAACATCTCCAACTTTAGCGTATGCGCTGGCAAAATATGATTCCTCAACGCTGTTTTCTTCAGTTAGCTTTATCCCGTTCTCCCAAACGACTTGATATTCAAAATTTGCAATTATCTTCTCCATCTTTATGAACTCAACCTCCGTATCAAACGAGTATTTCCCGCTCTCAAAGATAAATTTTTTCACAATTTTGCTTGAGTCGTTAACATTGAGCACAAAGTCAATTTCTACTCTTTCATTTTTGCCTTTGATTACAAAGTTTTCCCAGTTTCTGGCTTTTGTATCAAAGTAAAGTTTTTTGGTGTTAATTATTTTACCATCTGTTGTCATGAAAAGAAGCGAGAAATCGCCACCCTTTTTCATTTCCACCAATTGGACAGGATATCCATCCCATGTCTTGAATTTTTTCAATTCAAACTTTTCAACTACGGCACCCTTTGATGAAATAACGCAAGTGTATAAGTCAGTTTCAACAAGTATTTTTTTCTCTTCCCCTTTTGAAAGATGAGAAAAATAAACTCCGAATGTATCGCTTTTCGCTTGATCTATTTTTTCTAATTCCTCTTTTGCTTTAAGCGTGTCTTTGACATTTTGCATTTGTTGGGGCACTCTTGGAGCATTATACCACATCCAAATCAGTAAAACAAGCGTAATTAAAATTATTCCAAGAAGGGCATTTCTATCCATTTTGAGATATCCTTTGTTTTATTTTAAGGAACTTCGTCAATTCCACCTGGATTAAATGGGTTGCACCTTATTATTCTTTTCGTTGAAAGCCAAAGACCTTTGAAAAATCCATATTTTGAAAACGCTTGTATTGAATATTCGGAACATGATGGATAAAACCTACAACTTGGCGGAAAGATCGGAGAAATAAAAAATTTGTAAATTTTGACAAGCAGTATTGCAAATTGCGTCAAAATATCACGCTTCATTTATCATCTGCAAAATTTTTTCCATTGAGTGTGCAAAATCCCTTTCAACATCTGAGTATTTCAACTTTTTAAGCAATTCTTTCTCTCCGATAAATAACAAAACCAAGTCAATGGATTTGTTCTTCAAAGAGAGAAGGTCTATCAGCTTATGTTTATTTAGCCGATAGACCTCTCTTAATAATCTTTTCGCTCTGTTTTTTAGAACGATCGGTTTTACTCTTTTTGATACCGCAAATGCTACTCTTGTTGTTATGTCTCTTGCTGGCAGGAGACGAAAGTAAATTTTAATTAAATTTCCAGCTATTGAGTTTGAATTTTTAAGTATCTCCGTTATCTCTTTGGGCTTCTTGATGATTTCTCTTTTCGGTAGCGTATATCTTTTAGCGTTCATCACTTACAGTCAATTTCCATCTTCCTTTTGCTCTCCTTCTTGCGAGAATTTTTCTACCACTTTTTGTCTTCATCCTTGCTCTGAAGCCGTGCGTTCTGCGTCTTTTCGTGTTATGAGGTTGATATGTCCTTTTCACCTTTCATCCTCATTTGTTTTGGAGATTTCAACTTTCCCGAAAATAAAGCAGGTTAAAAAACATTAGATTTCCACCATCAAATCTGAACAAAAATACGAAAAATAAGCGAAAGAACAAAAACTTTCACTTTAAAACGGCAGATATTTTTTCAAAAATCAAACTTGGGATTTCATCCCTGTTTTCAAATGTGAGTTTTATCAGCTCAACATCGTCTCTGGATTTTATCGTGTTTATAACTTGGTCTCCTTTCTCTTTTATAGTTCCAACTACAATTTTTTCTGAATCAAGCGCTTCAAAAACTTTTTGAACGAAAAGTTTGGAGAAACATTCCATTTTCCCGATCTCGTCAATCACAACTATATCTGAATTCAAATCAATTGAAGGCACAGCGATGTTGTCAATATCTTTCAAGTTGACGCCGTATTTGCCAACTCTTGGTGTGTTTTTCAAATTGATATCAGCTAATGTCCCTGATTTCCCATCAAGAGTGATGATCTTGAATCCGATTCTTTTTCCTGTTTTATCTCTAATTTCTTCAGTTATGAAGCCAGATAGTTTAAATTTTCCCTTTGCGAGGTTAACGAAATTTTTTATAGCTGTTGTCTTTCCTGTTCCTGGTGGAGATGTGATTAGAAAATTTTTCTTCACTTACATTGATGTTCTATTTTCAATTGCTCTAACGATTGTCGCTGTGTCTGCGTATTCAAGGGCTGTGCCGATAGGCAAACCTCTTGCGATGCGAGTAACCTTTACACCAAATGATTTGATAAGGTTTGCGATATAAATTGATGTGGTTTCTCCTTCAACGCTTGGATTTAGAGCAATTATAACCTCATTAATTCCCCCTGATGAAACTCTTTGTATAAGTTCCTTTATTTTCAAATCGTCTGGACCAATTCCTTCAAGCGGGTTCAGGACGCCACCAAGGACATGATATAGCCCGTTATATTCATTGGTTTTTTCTATGGCTAAGACATCCATTGGTTCCTCAACAACACATATTGTTGTTTTATCGCGCTTTGGGCTTGAGCAAATGGGGCAAGGATCAGTTTCAGTTATATTGTAGCAGATGGAGCAATATCTTATTTTTTCTTTGACATCAATAATTGCTTTGACGAGTTTTTCAACTTCTTCCTTAGGTTGCTTTAAAATATAAAGCGCAAGTCGCTGTGCCGTTTTTCTTCCGATGCCTGGGAACTTTGTCAATTCCTCTATCAAAATTTCAAGGCTTTCGGATGTGTAAAGCATCTTTCGTCAAAAATTTGTTTCACGCCTTGAAGCCAGGAAAATTAAATAAAAATCCAGGCAATCCAGGAATCAATCCGGAAGTTGCTTTTGCGATTTCCTCGCTTATCATTTTGTCTGCGCTTTGAAGTGCTTTGTTTACAGCAGCGACAAGCAAATCCTCAAGCATTTCTATATCATCTGGATTAACAACCTCTTTATCAATTTCAATCTTCACAACTTCCTTTTTTCCATTTACTGTTACCTTTACCATTCCACCGCCGACTTCTTCGGTGACGGTCTTGTTTTCAAGCTCCGCTTGAACTTTCTCAAGCTCTTCTTGGACTTTTTCAATTTGTTTGAAGATCGCTTTTAGATCTGGCTTCATTTGACTTGATACTTTAATTTTTAAAATAAATTAAACAAGATTTTGCTCTAAAACAAAAAAGCCGAAGCCCAAATTTGCAAGTTAAAATCCCATTAATTAGATTGACAATAAGCAAAAAATCAGTAGGAAAAATTCATGCGAGCTGAACAAAGAAAATATATCACAGAAGAAGACAATAGGGCGATAGATATAGTTGCAAATTATTGGCTCAATTCAGAGCCAGTGTTTTTTGAAAAAATTAGAGGAAGCGTTGTTTTAATTCTGTTTTTCAACTACGCAAGCGGTGAATGGAAGGAACTTCACAGATATGTTGAAGAATGGTGGAAAAGATATGGAGATAAAGGGCTTTTCATCTTGGGAGTTCATATACCGAAGTTTCCATTTGAAAGCAAAGTTGAAAATGTTGAAAAGGAGATGAAACGACTTGGGATAGATTTCCCAATTGCAATTGATAATGATTGGATAAATTTGAAAAGATATTCGTCGCTTCGTGGACTTTACCCGGATGTCCCATTGATATTTCTTGTTAATCGTGATGGTTTGATCTCTTATTCGCACTTTGGGATTAAAAATTTATGGGAAGTTGAGTTTTTCATTCAATCGCTTTTGATAAAAGCTGGATACTATGGCGATTTCCCCTTGCCAATAGGCTCTCGTTATGATATTGACGAAACAGCTTTCTATCGTGTTATTCCTGAAATTTACACTTGTTACACTGGTGGAGCGCTCGGTAATATAGAAGGTTTCGCCCCTGAATCAGTTGTGAAATACGAAGATCCAAAGATATATGTGAATGG
Source organism: Candidatus Kryptonium sp. (assembly GCA_025060635.1). Taxonomy (NCBI): domain Bacteria; kingdom Pseudomonadati; phylum Candidatus Kryptoniota; genus Candidatus Kryptonium; species Candidatus Kryptonium sp. The sequence goes on from JANXBN010000006.1 coordinate 104,243, forward strand.
TAAATTTTACCTTGACGGTAATTGGTATAACGGAAGATACTACCTAAAATATAATCCAGTTTCAGGCGAAATTGGCTCAGTCATATTACCTTATGCTGGAACAAAAGTTGGCGCTGTTATGGAATCTATCAATGGCGAGAGTTTGAATGTCCTTGTTATGCAAGATGATGAATTTTTAAACGAGGGGAATTGCGGTGAAGATGTCTTTTTTGAAAATGGACAAAGCTATGTTAGAGTTTGTGAGCCAAGATATTACGAGATAGTTAGAAATTCCGATTTTAAAGAAAGCATATTAAAATTGCTCGTTGATTCGGAAAATTTTGCAATATATAAGTTTTCAATCTTCGCTTGTAAAACAAGGTGGGAATTAATAAAAGAAAGTTGAGCCTCGGCTGATGGCGAAAAAGATAAAAAAATCAGATGTAGAGCAGTTTTTGATTGATTTTTCCAGAAAGAATCAATTTAAACCGATGGTTGTTGAATCCGCAAGTGGAAGAAAAAGGGAAAGAATTCTTGAGGGCGCATATTTCCTTGGGTTTCATTGTAAGACGGAAGTTGGTAGCAAAGACAAAGTTTACCTGTTCAAGGCAACAACAAATTATCAATTCATCGGTGAAATTGTTTTTGAAATTGACGGATTGGAAGAGATTAGTTTTAATAAAGGAACGGAGATAGAAGAGGTTAGTTTGAAGTCAGATAAATCAAAAAAGTATATCGTCAAGGTTTTCGGTCGTCCGAACGACGAAATGCGTAGGGAGACGATAGCAAAGGTTGCATATTTTATCTGGGAAAGGAAAGGTGGAATAGGAACACAGGATCTTGAGAACTGGGCAGAAGCCGAAAGAATAGTTCAAGATTGGTCAAGAATTTTCAGCGATGGTTTTATAAAAGTTTAATTACACGAGCTCTTCAAAAGCCAAAGCTCCTGCGCCAAGTACTCCAGCTTTGTTTCCAAGTTGTGCTGGAATTACAATCGCTTTTTCTGCGATTGGTTTCAATGCTCTTGACTTAACAGTTTCGTTCATTGCGTCAAATAAAATTTTTCCAGCTTTAGCAACCCCACCGCCGACGATCGCAACATTTATATCAAAGAGGTTCATCACAGAAGCAAGCATAACCCCGACATAAAAACCAGCTTTTTTCCATACATTTATCGCAAATTCATCCCCTTGTTCAGCAGCAATAGAAATTATATGTGGCTCAATTTTTGAAAGGTCTCCGTTTACAATTTCTATTATTTTTGAATTTGGATTTCTTTCAAGTTCCTTTGCAACCCACGATGATAGATATTTCTGTCCGACATAAGCTTCAACACAGCCATAGTTTCCGCAATTACATTTTGGACCTTCAAAGTTGATTGATACATGTCCGATTTCTCCAGCTCCACCAGTTGGACCGCGATAAATTTTCCTACCAATTATAATTCCACCACCTATTCCAGTTCCGAGCGTGACCATTATAAAATTTGGATGTTCCTTTCCAGCGCCGAACTTTGCTTCGCCTATCGCAGCGACATTTGCGTCATTGTCAACGATCGCCCTTAAAGAAGTTCTCTTCTCAACTTCTTTCGCAAGATAGACGACCGTCCAACCTGGGAAATTTGGTGGATATTTAACTCCGCCCTGTGGATCAACTTGACCTGGTGCTCCGATCCCAACACCTATGATTTGATCATCGTCGTAGTTTTCAGAAAGTTTCAAAACGATTTTTGAAATTTGTTCAATTACATGAGAAGGTCCTTTTTCTGCTTCCGTTGGGATTGAATCTTCAATGATGATGTTTCCGGTCTCATCAACTATTCCAGCTTTGATAAATGTTCCGCCGAGGTCAACACCAATTACAAGTTTTTTCATTTTTTAATTTTTTTATTTTCTTTTCGTTTGCGCCATAAACTTTCAAGTCGTTCTTTTAAAATTTTTTCTCTGCCGAGTTCTGTTGGTTCGTAATAGATTTTATCTTTTAGTTCATCAGGCAAAAATTGCTGTTCAATGAAATGCTCAGGGAAATCGTGGCTGTATTTATAATCTTTTCCGTAGCCAAGCTCTTCCATTAGCTTGGTTGGCGCATTTCGTAAGTGGAGAGGGACGGGAAGGTCGGGATATTTTTGTGCATCTTCAATTGCTTTTTCAATCGCAAGATAAGCAGAATTACTTTTGGGGCAACTTGCAAGATAGGTTGCAACTTGCGCAAGAATTATTCTTGCCTCTGGCATTCCAACATAGTCAACAGCAGTGAAACAACTTGTTGCAAGGGTCAAAGCATAAGGTTCTGCGTTTCCGATGTCCTCGCTTGCTAAAATTATCATTCTTCTTGCGATAAATTTCGGGTCCTCGCCAGCAATCAACATCCTCGCAAGCCAATAAACCGCTGCGTCAGGATCACTACCACGAACACTTTTAATGAAAGCAGAAATTAAATTGTAATGCTCTTCGCCCGCTTTGTCGTATTTGAAATGTCTGCGCTGAAATGCCTCAGAAATAATTTCTTTTGTCAAAAAAATTTCATCTTGCGATTTTGGCTTTGCAAGTTTTAATGCGATCTCAAGTGCGTTCAACATCACACGAGCATCTCCTCCAGAATAAAGAAACAAAAGATCCTTGTCCTCAATTTTGATTTTAAATTTTGATAGGACCTCATCTTTCATTAATGCTCGTTCAAGGATTGCGTTGAGCTCATTTACACCGAGTGGTTCAAGGACGAAAACTTGACATCTTGATAGAAGAGGCGATATTATTTCAAAAGATGGATTTTCGGTTGTCGCTCCGATGAGTATTATTACACCTTCCTCAACGCTGTTTAATAGAACGCTTTGTTGTGCCTTGTTGAACCTATGGATCTCGTCAATAAAAAGAATTGTCCTCTTTCCGTAATATTTCAGATTTTTTTCAGCTTTGTCAATTATTTCTTTTAATTCTTTTGTTCCTGATAAAACGGCGTTTATCTGAAAAAATTCAGCATTAACTTTTTCAGCGATGATTCTCGCAAGAGTTGTTTTGCCAGAGCCCGGAGGACCCCAAAGGATCATAGATTGAATCTCACCAGTTTCAATCATAACTCGTAAAGGTTTCCCCTCGCCGATGATATGTCTTTGGCCGACGAATTCTTCAATCCTCGTTGGTCTTATTCTGTCCGCAAGTGGTGGGAGGATTTTTTCATCATTCATTTTTTATGTGTTTGGGTTATTTTTCTTTTATTATGAAAACTTCCTCGCCTTCTTTTGCCATGCCGTATTTTTCACGAGCGATTCTTTCAATTTCCTTCGGATCTGTCTCAAGTTTGTGAATTTTTTCCCTCAATGATGCGTTTTCGTTTTCAATTTTCTCAATTTCTTTTTTGAGTTTTTTCAGCTCAATTTCAAGTTTCACACGCTTTATAAGTCCCTTTTCAGCGAAGACGAGATAAAATAAAAGTGCAATTACGATGCTAATGAAAATTAAATTCACAGGGTTTGATAAAAATTTTCTCATTTGAGATTGCTTTAAATTTAACTGCTAAAATATAAAAAAGAGCGCAAGAAGTAGCAAATTTGTTTGTGTGAAGATTTTGAAATTTTACGAGATGATTGGAAGGTGCAAGTTTTACAAACGATTAATTTTGGGTGTTTTTGATATAGTGATGAATGCCGAAGTAAGTTTTTGCGGAGGAATTGATTTTAAGGTAAGTTTTTTCGCCGACCAATTTTTTAAATTTTCTCGTTGTGGTGTTTTCCGAAAGCGGTGGGTGAAGTTCAAAAATTCTATTTAAAAATTCAATAGTTTCAGGTTCTTTATTTTCAAGATATGCCATAGTAAATGGCATAATGATGTTGAAAAACATTTCTCTTTTTCTGTCAATGCCGATGCCTTTTATGTCCATTATCCTGATTACACATTCCTTCGCTTCTTTAGGGTTTTTCAGATTTTTCATTTCTTTTTTGATTTTTTCAACGAAAAACTTAACTAAACCTGTTGATGTCATCTCCGAGAGGAATTGGGAAATTTTTATTATTCTTTTATTTGGAAAATTTGCGGGGCGTATTTTTTTAAATTCCCAGACGGATTTATCCATTCTCAGGGAGAAATCAAAATCCTCGGGCAGTCCTTTTTTCACATCGCTGAATCCAGCTCTATAAAGCAAAGCGGTTTTTATTTTTTCTTCTTCTTTTAGATCTTTTATCACTCTGAAAGGGAGAAGCAGTGCGAGTTCTAAAAATTGAATTTTATTTTTCGGATAGCCGAGCGAAAGCATGATCTCGCGATAAAGAGCTTCATCTGGTTCGGCAATTTTCAGAAGATTTCGCATGCGTTGAATTTTAACATAAAGCCATTGTTCACCGAGATGATTTAGATCCATTTTTTCATTGCCATGGTTGTCAAGATTAGCAAGACGATGAGCGAAGTTCCAATCGGTCATGAGGTTATGACTTAAAATATCAAGTTGATTTTTAAATACTTTAAAAAGAGGACAAAAATCCCGAATTTTTTAGGTTTCTTCTATTTCTTATTTTTCACACGCTTTTTGCTTTTTCAAGTCTATTTTTCACAAGTTCTGCGACTGCCCAATAAACCTCTTTGCGTTCTTCTTCGGTTAAGCCAAGGACGTCAAAGACAATATCATCAAGCGCTTTACGGTCTAAAAATTTTATAACGCGATTATATTGAATGTTATGCGTTAAACCTGCCTATTAATTTTTTTCATTTCTTCATCCTTCCATAATTTAATTATCAACAAAGCAAAAGTCAAGGGGTTTACTTTAGGAAAAGCATAAAAAGTTTTTAATCTGAATCTTTGGGGAGATCATTGAAATTTTGTTGCTTGCGAAAAGACGCGGGACTGATAGATGTTTTCTTGATTAAATGCTTAAGTTTTTTTAGTTTAAGGGCAGAAAAACACAAAGGTTTTTGAAAATGCGGATCTTAATTTATTTGCTATTACTTTCGCTTCTTGCAACTCAAATCAACGCTCAAAAAGGAGGGGTTAAAAGAATGTTTACAATTAAAGCAACCGCTTTTAAAGACGGCGAGACAATTCCCAAAAAATTTACCTGCGATGGTCAAGATTATTCTCCTGAATTGACATGGGAAAATGTTCCAGCGGGGACGAAAAGTTTTGCTTTGATCTGTGAAGATCCTGACGCTCCAGGTGGGACATTCATTCATTGGGTTATCTACGACATCCCAGCAAATGTGACGAAACTTTCTGAAAATATTAAAAAAGTTGGAGTTGTAGATGATAAGATTAAACAAGGCCTGAATGATTTTGGAAGGATCGGGTATGGCGGACCTTGCCCACCGAGAGGTCATAAACCGCATCGGTATATCTTTAAACTTTATGCGCTTGATGTTGAGACGCTTGGATTAAATGCAGGAGCAACCGCTGACCAAGTCCAAGCAAAAGCAAAAGGTCATATACTCGGCGAAGCAAAAATCGTTGGTTTTTATGGGCGTTGAATCTGAAAATGAGAAACTTATGAAACGAATTCTGCTTATTCACACCGGCGGAACTTTCGGAATGGGATTTAAAGGTGGAACACTTGCCCCAAGCTCTTTTATTCAGAGAATAGTTGAATTTGTCCCCGAGATCAGAAAAATCGCAGAAATTGAGTCAAGGATCGTCGCAAACATTGATTCTTCAAACATCGGTATTGAACATTGGATAAAAATTGTTGATGTGATCGTTGAAAACTATGAATCTTTTGATGGGTTTGTGATAACGCATGGGACTGATACCATGGTTTACACTGCTTCCGCTCTCTCATTTATGCTTGGTGGTCTTTCAAAGCCAGTGATCCTCACTGGTTCACAGCGTCCACTTTCGGAGATAAGAACTGATGCGAGAAATAATCTGATAAACGCCGTTGAGCTTGCGACATATCAGATCCCCGAAGTTTGTATATTTTTTAACAACAAGCTGTTTCGTGGAAATCGGACGAAAAAGCTTAACATTTGGGGATTTGATGCGTTTGACTCTCCGAATTATCCACCACTTGCTGAGGTTGGTGTGGGGATTGAGATCAATGAAGAAAATTTTCTAAAACGGGATGAGAAATCACTCGTCGTTTCAAAAAATTTTTCGGATAGGGTTTTTTGTATTAAAATTTTCCCCGGCTTGAGAGTTGATTATCTTATGTCTCTACTTGAGCTTGATGTTCAAGGTTTTGTGATTGAAGCGTTTGGCTCTGGTAATTTGCCAAATATAGAAGAGCGTTCTTTGATCCCGTTCGTTAAAAATGCAATTGAGATGGGGAAAGTTGTCGCAATTTCAACGCAAGCTGTTTATGGCAAGGTAGATCTTTCACTTTATCAATGTGGTAAAGATGCTCTTGATGTTGGTGCATTAAGCTGTAAGGATATGACAACTGAATCAGCAATTGTTAAGTTGATGTTTCTGTTTGGAAAATATGGAAACGATGTTGAAAAGGTCATTGAGAAGTTTTATGAGCCAATCGCTGGTGAGATAAGCGAAGATTAATTTAAGATGTGTGGCAAGATAAAGCAAAGCCATTAAGCGAAAAATCTTCAGGCACTATGAAGGGTGGGTTCGTGAAGCGAGAAGAGCATTAACAAAGTTTTCCCAAGAAAATCTCTTCTTTTCTGCTTCAATGTTTTTTGAGAAGAATTCACCAAGATTTTCATTAAAGAACTTAACAACTGCTTCAGCTATTTTTTCAGGTGATGGGTCAACGATGAAACCTGTTAAACCATCATACACAACTTCCGGGAGCCCACCAACATTTGTCGCAACGACAGGTTTGTTGAAGTTATAGGCAATTTGGACAATGCCGCTTTGAGTTGCAGAAAGATACGGCAAAACGACAAGATCGCAAGCGGAAAAATAGATTTTCACATCATCGTTTGGGACATATTCATTTACGAAAACAACAAAATCACCAATTCCTTCCTCTTCAACTAATTTGAAATACTTTTCCGGATTTTCGTAAAACTCACCGACAACGAAAACCTTAACTTGAAATTTGCTCACGATAAATTTTACAGATTTTAAAAGTATGTCAAGCCCTTTGTAGGGTCTTATGTAGCCAAAGAACAGGAGAACTTTTTCATTCGGTCTGATGCCAAGAATCTTTCTCGCTTCATCTTTATCAATCGCTTCGCCAAAAATTTCGTAAATCGGGTGAAAAACTTTTTTGTAATTTGCTGATGGTTTTAGCTTAAGTAGATCCTTCTCAACTGCATCTGATTGTACGATGAAGCGATCGGCGAATAAAAAAGCGAACTTCGTCAGCAGGTTTCCAAAAGGGAATTTTTCATGCGGGGTGATGTTGTGGCAAATGAAAACTATTTCTGAGCTTGAGAAAATTTTTAGGATCGCTGATATAACTCCGTAGCAGGGAGCAAAAAACGGAAGCCAGTATTTGAAGATCACAATCTCTGGTTTTTGTTTAACGATTTTTATAGCGGTGAAGATCCAATTTAATGGATTAATTGAATCAATTATTCGCTCGCTTTCAATTTTCTCTGTTGTGGTTGAGCTCTCAAATTGCGTTTTCCCAGGGAAGAGAAATTTCGGATATAATCGTTTGAAGTTGAAAATTTTTACCTCGTTATTTTTCATCACGAGATTCTTGTAAAGTAATCCAGTGAAGTGCGCAATTCCACCACGATATGGATAGGCAGGTCCGACGATGATTATCTTCATTGATTAGTCAAGATGTGTTTCCTTGATTGAATATGTTTCAAGATGTTGATATGCCTTCGTTATCATTTCGCCAAGCAAACCGATTGAGATAAATTGTATCCCAACGATGGTGAGCATAACGCCGAGAATAAACAAAGGTCTATTGCTGAGGGAGATGTTTTCAATTATTTTTAATAGCGAAAGATAAAATGTGATGCCGAAACCGAGAAGGAAGATGACAAGTCCAACAGTTCCAAAAAGATGAAGTGGGCGCATAAAATATCTTGTCGTGAACATCACCGTTAGAAGGTCAAGAAATCCTTTTATAAATCTGCTTACGCCGAATTTGGTTTTGCCGTATTTTCTTGGGTGATGTTGAACAACTATTTCTCCAATTCTATATCCTGCCCAATGTGCAAGGACAGGTAAATATCTGTGAAGTTCGCCGTAAACTTTTATGTTTTGTGTCACTGTCTTCTTATACGCTTTTAAACCGCAGTTGAAGTCATGAATTTTAATTCCAGTTAAGGTTGAGACCACGAAGTTAAAAAATCTTGATGGGATCGTTTTTGTTATTGGATCATATCTTTTCTTTTTCCATCCGGAGACGAGATCAAAGCCTTCATCAAGTTTTTTCAAAAGGTTGGGAATTTCATGAGGATCATCTTGAAGGTCAGCGTCCATCGTAATAACGACATCACCTTTTGCGTGTTCAAATCCAACTGCTAAAGCAGCGGATTTGCCGTAGTTTCTTCTAAAACTTATTATTTTCACATTTTTATCATTTTGGCGCAGTTTTTTTAAAACATCAAGTGAGCCATCAGTTGAGCCGTCGTCAACGAAAATTATCTCATATTTATATCGGTTTCTTTTTACGACTTCCTTGATTTGAGCGTAAAGTTCGGGAAGTGATTCAGCTTCGTTGTAAAGTGGTATCACGATTGAGATATCGGGGTTGGTCTGCGCTTTTTTGCCTTGTTTTGCCGACATTTTTGATTTGATGTTAATTTAAAATTTGCACCTGCGAAAATAATTTAAAAAGAAATTTTTCAAAAATGTAATATCGCTTTCTCAAAATCCTAAAAGAATCCAATTTGAGGTATGTGCGCAGAGCGATGCTTCGGGTTTGTCAAGTGGGCGTAGAAGTAAGTTTCAGATGCGGAAGCTCGGTGAAAGATGGGAAATTTAAGATGTTTAATGGAATACCTTTTGCAAGTGAAAGATGTTTTTTAGCTATGGATGAACGAAGCAAAGAGTTTAAGTTGATATTCTTTTTCGTTTTTTTTAATTTTTGAGCAAACTAAAATATAAGGAGCGTTCTTATGAAGCTTAAGAAAACAAATGAAGGATACTTCAAACTTGTAGCCTCCTACAAGAAAGAAGCTGGGGGATGGGCTTGGATAATTCACCGAATCTCTGGAATTGCCTTAACAGCTTATCTTTATGTTCATATCTACGCTCTTTCAGCTCTTGCGAAGGGAAAAGAAGCTTTTGATGCGGAGATGGCTTTGTTTAAAAAACCAGTTTTCAAATTCCTTGAGTGGGTGCTGTTTGCGTTCGTTCTTGCTCACACTTTGAATGGGATCAGGATTGTTCTTGTTGATTTCGGGAAAGGAGCGTATTATCATAAAAAGGCGTTCGCTTACCTTACAGCAATTGGGATAATTGCATTTCTTGTGATGGGTTATTTCATATTCAGTCAAGAAATTAATCAGCTCTTTGCTGGCTTAATTTAAAAGCTAAAACAAATCAGGAGGTTTTCAAATGTCCTTTAGGTATTACGGTTCAAGAAAAAGTGGTTCAATCGGGTGGCTTCTTCAGAGGATAACAGGTGTATTTCTAATTTTCGCGATGGTAGGGCATTATGTCTTGATGCATTATACTCCGGAAGTAGGGCATTCGTATGATCAGTCTGTCGCAAGGCTTTCTAATATATATTGGAAAGTATTTTATCTTACTTTTGTAACTTTAGGTTTGTGGCATGGATTAAATGGCGTGTGGTCAATTTTGAGAGATTTTAAAATGAAGCATTGGGTTGCAGTAACTCTTTACGGAATAATTATCGTATCGGGAATTGCTTTTTGGGTTCTTGGTGTAACCACTGCTTTGAAATTTTAGAGCACATCTAAAACAAAATTTCAAGAGGTTCAAAAATGATTCATCAATTTGATGCAGTAATAGTAGGTGCAGGAGGCGCTGGGCTTCGCGCAGCTCTTGAAATTCCAGAAGGTTATTCCTGTGCCGTCTTAACAAAAGTTTATCCGACAAGATCACACACGGGGACAGCTCAAGGTGGCGTTTGCGCAGCACTTGGAAATGAAGAAGAAGATTCTTGGGAATATCACTTTTTTGATACCGTAAAAGGAAGCGATTTTTTGGGGGATCAAGATGCGATTGAAATAATGTGTTATGATGCAATTCGTGCGATAATTGAGCTTGAACATATGGGAATGCCATTTTCAAGAAATGAGAAAGGGTTAATAGCACAAAGACCTTTTGGAGGACATACAAAGCCGAAAGATCCAAATAATCCATTTGGTGAAAGGGTTCCTGTTAAAAGGGCGTGTTTCTCAGCAGATAGAACTGGTCATGTGATGCTTCAGACACTTTATGAAAATTGCGTAAAGCGTGGTGTTCAGTTTTTCCCAGAGTTTTTTGTAACTGATCTGATCGTTCAAGATAATATAGTTCGTGGTGTCGTCGCAATTGAAATTCCAACTGGCGAAATTCACATTTTCCACGCAAAGGCGGTGATGTTTGCAACTGGTGGATATGGCAGGGTTTATAGGATAACTTCAAATGCAGTTGTAGGCACTGGTGATGGTTTTGCTATTGCATATCGTAGGGGAATTCCGCTTGAAGATATGGAGTTTGTCCAGTTTCATCCGACGGGATTGTGGCGTCTTGGCATACTTGTTTCCGAAGCTGCGAGAGGTGAAGGTGGGATATTGAGGAATAAAGATGGCGAAAGATTTATGGAAAGATACGCCCCAACGATTAAAGACCTTGCCCCGCGCGATGTGGTCTCAAGAGCAATGTATACGGAAATTCGTGAAGGTAGAGGAATTCAAGGACCAGATGGAACTTACTATCTTTTGCTTGACTTGACACATCTTGGGGCTGAAGTTATAAACAAAAAGATCCCAGAGATAACAGGATTTGCTAGGATTTATCTCGGTGTTGATCCGTTGAGAGAGCCAATCCCAGTTCAGCCAACGACGCACTATGCGATGGGTGGGATACCAACGAATGTTGATGCCGAAGTTGTAATTGACGATAAAGGAACCAAAATTGAAGGATTTTATGCAGCTGGTGAGGTTGCTTGCGTTTCGGTTCATGGTGCAAATCGTCTCGGGACGAATTCGCTTCTTGATATAATTGTCTTTGGGCGTCGTGGTGGAAAGAAGATGGCAGAATATATCAAAGAACGCGATTTCCCTCCACTTCCAAAAGATGCAGATGAATGGACAAAGAAAACAGTTGAAAAGATCTTGAACAGCAACGGAAAGGAGCGCGTTTCAAGGATAAGAAAGGAACTTCAAGATGTGATGATGGATAAGGTCTCCGTCTTTAGAACAGGCGAAAGCATAAAAGAAGCAATTGAGAAAATAAAAGAGTTAAAGGAACGATACAACGAAATTAGAATTGATGACAAGGGTAAAAAATTTAACACTGATTTAATTGAAGCAATTGAACTTGGCAATTTGCTTGATACAGCTGAGACAATCGCTTACAGCGCCTTGAACAGAACCGAAAGCAGAGGTGCACACTACCGCGAAGATTATCCAAATCGCGATGACCAGAACTGGTTAAAGCATACGCTTATTTACAAAAATGGCGAAAAAGAGCCAATTATAAAATACAAGCCCGTCGTAATAACGAAAATTCCACCTATGGAGAGAAAATATTAAAATCATAACGAGGTTTAAAAATGAAGGTAACCTTCAGAATTTTCAGATTTAATCCTGAAACGGACGAAAAACCTTATTACAAAGATTATGAAGTTGAAGCGGATCCCAAAGATCGCGTCGTTGATGTCCTCCACTACATAAAAAATGAAATTGATGGAACTTTGACATTTCGTCGCTCTTGTCTTCATGGGATTTGTGGTTCAGATGGGATGAGGATAAACGGGAAAAATATGCTTGCTTGTTCAATTCTTTTACAAGACCTTGGTTATTCAGACAAGGATAAAACTTATAAAAAGCCGATAGTCGTTGAACCATTGCCAGGAATGCCAATTATAAAGGATCTCGTTACTGATTTTACAGATTTCTGGAAAAAATACGAAGCTGTTAAACCGTATCTTATTACCAAAACTCCTCCACCTGAAAGAGAGCGATTGCAAAGGCCTGAAGATGCTGAGCTTCTTATGGAAGCATCAAAATGTATTCTTTGCGCTTGTTGCACTACAAGCTGTCCGTCAACTTGGTCAAACGATAATTATCTTGGACCTGCTGCGCTCCTGAAAGCATATAGATTTATCTTTGATACAAGAGATGAAGCAACTGATGAACGACTTGACATAATTGACACTCCTGATGGCATATGGCGCTGTCATACTATCTTTCATTGCGTTCAAGCATGTCCAAAAGAGATTAACATCACTTGGCACATTTCTCAACTTAAGAAAAAGCTTGTGGAAAGGGAAATTTGAAATTCTTGGGGGCGGTCTCAACCGCCCTTTTTTATTCCTCTTTTAACTCTCGCAAATAATCAAAACTATAAATTCCTGTGTTGTGCCCATCTCCCCAAGTTATTTGAATTGCGTAGTTTCCAACTTGATTTATCTCTTTGATTTCATACTGCCCTGAGACAGGTAACTTGAAAAATGTTTCTTCCTCTCTTTCTGTTGAGCAAGTGGCGCAAGGACAACTATCGCGCAAAAATTTTAACGACAAGACATTTTCATAGCCATCGTTCCATGTGAATTTAAGTTTGTCCTCTATTCTTTCAATCTTAACCGGATAAAGCATTTGGCGAAAAGTTGAATTTGTTTTTAAATTTCAAGTGAAAAATACCAATTAAAAACTCAATTTTCAACACGAGTGGAAAAGATAGGCGAAAATGTTGTCAAAACATACATCAGGGATGTTGGGGATGTTTACTTTAACCTACAAAAGTATTCAACTACGATTTCGGAGGAGCACAAGTTTATCTATTATTTTGATGCGGAAGGCAGGTTTATGGGTGGATTTTTTGATGGCATAAGCTACAGACGAGGGCTTGACAATAGATTGATGAAAAAATTTTTTGATAAGGACGGATTTAAAGTAAAGGTTTTTGCCGATAAGGTTGAAAAAAGAAAAGTCATTGAAGATGTAATTCAAAGAGTTAACAAAATAAGATCTGGACTGAGCGAGTGCGAAAGAATGGATGAGATTTTGGAAAGGATAGATGGAATTTTGCGATGGAATTTTGATGAGCTTGAAAAAGATGGGGTTAGATTTTTAACAGTTTATAAACCGATCAGCATTCTCCCGCCCGATCAGTATTTTTCGCTCGTGATTCAACTTGCGGAGGGTTGTTCATGGAATAGATGCACATTTTGCAGTTTTTATCAAGATAGAAAGTTTAGGGTGAAATCGCCAGATGAGCTCGTGGGGCACATCGTAAAAATTAAAGAATTCTTCGGTAAATCAATTGGCTTGAGGAAATCAATCTTTCTTGGGGATGCGAACGCTCTTGTGATCCCGCAGAAGCGACTGGTTGAGTTAATAAAAATCGTCCACGATGAGTTTCCGATCGGGCAATTTAAGAAAGAGCATGGCTATGTTTTTGATGGAATCTATTCTTTTCTTGATATTTTCGGGGCGGAAAGAAAAAGCTATGACGAATATATTGAACTTAAAGAGTTGCTTGTTAAAAGAATTTACATTGGGCTTGAGACGGGGGATGAAACTTTATTTAAATATCTTAACAAGCCAGGATCGCCGAGCGAATGTATTGATGTCGTTTCAACGATAAAAAAAGCTGGGATAAATGTCGGCATCATAATTCTTGCAGGCGCTGGTGGTAAAAAATTTTATAATCAACATGTCAAAAACACTGTTGAAACAATTGTTAAAATGCCGATCGGAAATGGGGATATAATTTATCTTTCTCCGCTTGTGCTTGACGAAGCAGATGAATATGTGAAAATAATGGCAGAGATTGGTTCAGAGATGCTGAACAAGTTTGAGATATCAAACCAAATTCGGGAGATCAAAGAAGGGCTCAAGGGTTTAAACAAGATTGGAGTTAGAGTGACGCTTTATGACATTCAGGAATTTATTTACTAAAAATGGAGGCAAAAATGGATTTTGACAAAATAAGGGGGAATGTTGGATTTTTTCTCGGATTGTTCGTCTTTATATTAATTTTGCTTATGCCAGTTCCGCAGACATTTATTCATTATGCAAGTAATAAACTTAACACTTCCGATTTGACTCCGGAAGTTCTAAAAGTTTCATATAGCATGAAAGTCACTCTTGCGCTTTTGTTTCTGATGATAATTTGGTGGATAACCGAGGCGGTTCCGATCCCTATCACAGCTCTTTTGCCAGGGATCATTTTACCGATTTTTCAAACTTACGGTGTTCAAGATGGGAAGCTAATTGAGCTTAACGGAAAGAATGTTTTTCTAAATTACGCAAATCCTGTGATCTTTCTTTTTCTTGCTGGATTTCTAATAGCTGGTGCTTTGCAGAAGTGGGGGATTGATAGAAGAATTGCGCTTTGGATTTTAACGCGCGGAGACATCGCAAAAAGCCCAAACAAAATTTTATTCGGATTGATATTAGCAAGTGCTCTTGTTTCAATGTGGGTTTCCAATACAGCAACGACAGCAATGATGTTGCCAATCGGTTTAGGTATATTGAGCAAGCTAAATGTTGATCTCGGTTCAAATTTTGGGAAAACAATTATGTTTGGAATAGCTTACGCTTCTTCAATCGGCGGTGTTGGGACGATAGTTGGGACGCCACCGAATGGAATCGCCGTGTCAATACTTGCAAATGAAAAAGTAGCACGGATAAGCTTTCTTGATTGGATGATTTTCGGTGTGCCATTTGTCATATTTGCGTTGCCTGTTTTATGGTTCGTGCTGAAAATAGTTTTTAAGTTTGATATTTCAATAAGTGGCGAGGTGAAGAAAAGTTTAATTAGCGAGAGAAATAAACTTGGAAACTTGACCAAAGCTGAAAAATTGACACTTTTTGGTTTTTTGTTTACAGTTTTACTTTGGGTGACGAATCCATTTTGGCGTTTCATACCTTTCTTTGGAGATAAGCTTAGATGGTTTGATGAGTATTTAATTGCAGTTTTCGGTAGCGTTCTATTATTTGTTTTGCCTGTTGATCTATCAAAGAGAAAATTTGTTCTTGATTGGGGCGATTCAAAATATGTTGAATGGGGGACTTTGCTTTTGTTCGGCGGTGGGATCGCTTTGTCCGATGCTATGTTTAAAACTGGCCTCGCAACTGTGATATCTACTGAATTTGTGAAGCTTTTTGGACATCCATCACCAGTTTTACTCGTTCCGATTGTTGTCATTTTGGTTGATTTTTTAACCGAGGTGACATCAAATACAGCGGTGACATCAATGATGGTCCCGATATTGATTTCAATATGTTCCGAACTTAATGTGAATCCTTTAATTCTTGTCTTACCTGCGACTGTTGCGTCATCTATGGCTTTCATGCTTCCGGTCGCAACTCCTCCAAATGCAATAGTTTATGGTACAAGATATGTTTCTTTGAAAGATATGCTAAAGGTCGGGTTTATACTTGATTTAGTTATGTGGTTCTACATTACGGTTTTTTTCTATGTTGCTGGCGCGATCGGTTTGGTTAACATTCGTTTGGGATGATTTGAAAATTTGTGAAGTTATTTTTAAATTTGTTTCAGTTTTTTCCTCAGGATTTCCCAAAACAAAAATGGAGGTCTATTTTCATGATTTCTACAAGCTTAGCGATTTTTGTCCCTGTTGTTGGATTTTTAGGAGTTTTATACGCTCTTTATCTATTTTTCTACATCAAGAGGCAGCCAGCAGGGAATCAAACGATGCAGGACATCGCTGAGTTGATTCAAAAGGGCGCTTCCGCTTTTCTTAAAAGAGAATATTCTACTTTGGCAATTTTCATATTGATTATGTTTGTCATTTTGTGGGCTGTGATAAAACTTGAAACAGCGATCGCTTTCGTAAGTGGTGCAATTTGTTCAATGCTTGCTGGATTTATCGGTATGACAGCAGCAACAAGGGCAAATGTAAGAACTGCTCAAGCTGCGACTCAAGGACAGAATAAAGCTCTTGTTGTCTCGTTTACCGGCGGTGCTGTTATGGGATTAACAGTTGCAAGCATTGGACTTCTTGGGCTTGGGATTTTCTATCTTTTGTATAAAGATCCGACGATAATAAGTGGTTTCGGAATGGGTGCAAGCTCAATAGCACTTTTCGCAAGGGTCGGCGGTGGAATCTACACAAAAAGCGCTGATGTCGGAGCAGATCTTGTTGGAAAAGTTGAAGTCGGAATCCCTGAAGATGATCCGAGAAATCCAGCTGTGATCGCAGATAATGTCGGTGATAATGTTGGCGATGTTGCTGGAATGGGTGCTGACTTGTTTGAATCTTATGTTGGTTCAGTTATAGCGACGATCGCAATCGGTGCCACGCTTGCAGTGCCAGATAAGGAAAGCTGGATGATATTACCGCTTCTTGTTATAATGTTTGGAACAATTGCTTCTTTCCTTGCTTCGCTTTCAATTAGAGTTTTTCAGAACATTGATCCTCAAAAAGCATTGAGATATTCAACATTTGTTGCAGAAGGCTTGCTTATTGTGTTTTCGTATTTCATCGTTAAAAATCTCGTCGGGACATTAAATCCTTTCTGGGCGATCCTCTCAGGTGTATTTGCTGGAATTGCCATTGGACTTTTAAGTGAATACTATACTTCGGGCTCACCTATAAAATCAATTGCTCAATCAGCTACAACCGGTGCAGCAACGAATATAATTACTGGAATAGCTGTTGGTTTCAAGAGCACAACCTATCCAGTTCTTGCAATTGCAATCGCAATTCTTATCTCGTATGTATCTGCGGGAATTTACGGAATAGCGATTTCAGCTGTTGGAATGTTGGCAACGATTGGAATAACTATGTCGGTTGATGCTTATGGTCCGATAGCGGACAACGCTGGTGGAATTGCGGAAATGTCCCATCTTGGTCCTGAAGTGAGAAAGATAACAGATAAGCTTGATGCGCTCGGAAATACAACTGCTGCAATTGGAAAAGGTTTCGCAATTGGTTCAGCTGCTTTGACAGCGCTTGCTCTTTTCACTGCTTATTCTCAAACAGTTGGACTTGAGAAGATTGATTTAACACATGCGAACACTGTTATTGGTCTTTTAATCGGAGCAGGGATGCCATTTCTATTTGCTGCTTTGACGATGGAAGCCGTCGGAAAAGCCGCTTTTAAAATAGTTGAGGAAGTAAGAAGGCAATTTCGTGAAATCCCTGGGCTTCTTGAAGGAAAAGCAAAGCCAGATACAGCTACCTGTGTTGACATAGCAACTGCTGGCGCACTGAAGGAGATGATTTTGCCTGGAATCCTTGCGATTATTGTCCCAGTTTTAACTGGCATAATTCTTGGACCAGAAGCACTTGGTGGATTGCTCGCTGGAGCAATTGCAAGTGGTGTAATGGTTGCGCTCTTTATGGCAAATGGAGGTGGAGCATGGGATAACGCAAAGAAATACATTGAAGCTGGAAACTTCGGAGGCAAAGGTTCACCAGCACATAAAGCAGCTGTCGTTGGTGATACGGTTGGAGATCCATTCAAAGATACAAGCGGTCCGTCAATGAACATACTCATAAAACTTATGTCAATCGTTTCGCTTGTCTTCGGTGTTTATCTCAAGGGATTGCATGAAAATTGGTTCGCTCAACTATTTAAGTAAAAATCAACAAGGGACGCTTTCAGGCGTCCCTTTTTAAATTTTTATGTGAATTTTTATGTGATAAAAAATGGAAACGGTGAAAATCAAAATAACGCGCCTTCGCCAAAACCACGATTTACCTTTACCTAAATACGCAACCGAAGGTTCCGCAGGAATGGATCTTTACGCAGATGTTGACTCTGAAGTTGTGCTTAAACCTGGAGAAATAGCACTCATCCCAACTGGAATTGCGATTGAGCTTCCGTTTGGATATGAAGCCCAAATAAGACCAAGAAGTGGGCTTGCAATAAACCATGGAATAACTCTACTTAATACGCCAGGGACAATTGATTCGGACTATCGCGGTGAGATAAAAATAATTCTTGTAAATCTCGGAAAAAAAGAGTTCACCATCAAGCGTGGCGATAGAATCGCTCAAATGGTCATCTCAAAATATGCTAAGGTTGAATGGGAAGAGGTAAGAGAACTTAACTCAACAAAAAGAGGCGCTGGTGGCTTCGGTCATACGGGAATATGAACATACCGATTTTAACATACCATAAAGTTGATACAAAGTTTGAACTCGGCATAACGAGAGTCACTCCAAAGCAGTTTGAAAAACACATAAAATTTCTATACGAAAGAGGTTATAAATCCCTCACCGTCTCCGAAGCGAGAAATTTAAAAACAAACGATGAAAAATTCATCTGCATAACTTTTGATGATGGTTATAAAAATGTCTTTGACTTTGCATTTCCAATTTTGAAGAAATACGACTTTAAGGCGACCGTTTTTGTAATTTCAAACTTCGTTGGAAAGATTAACACTTGGGATTTCGGTTTCGGGATAAGATTTGAACATCTTAACTGGGATGAGCTTAAAATTTTATCCGAACATGGTTGGGAAATAGGCTCACATTCCGCAAGCCATATATCTTTAAATCTCGTTGATGATGAGAGGATTAAACTTGAGCTTGAATCCTCAAAATATGAGATTGAGAAAAATCTCGGGATAGTTGTTAAATCTTTCGCTCCGCCGTTTAGCAGATACAACAAGAGGATAGTGGATCTTGCGTTAAAGTGTGGTTATGAAGGTGTTTACGCTTTAACGAACGGAGAAAAACTTGACGGTGTTTATCACCGATTTGCGGTTTACGCAATTGATTCAATTTCATCTATCATCCGAAAGATTAATTCTTCGGAATTTGAGCGATTTAAGTTAAATTTGATCAATTCATTTGCCGAGATCACTTTGACGATAAATTACATGAAAAACAAAATCAAGAAACTGATCTAATGGAAGTACCTTTGAAAGGAACGCTTTACCTTGTGGCGACGCCGATAGGAAACCCGGAAGATATAACGCTTAGAGCATTGAAAGTGTTGAAGGAAGTTGACATCATCGTTTGCGAAGAATTGAAGGAGGGAAGAAAGATCTTGGCTAATTATCAAATAGAGCCAAAAGAACTTGATACATTGAACGAACACAACGAGGCAACGAAGGTTGATAAAATCATAAACGATTTAAATTCTGGTAAAAATGTCGCTTTGATTTCGGATGCCGGGACGCCTGTATTTTCAGATCCCGGTTCGCTTCTCGTGAAGAAAGCAATCAAAGAAGGTATCAAAATTGTTCCAATTCCCGGCGCATCTGCGCTTCTTCTTGCTTTAATTGTATCCGGCTTTAACATTGAAAAATTTATCTATTATGGATGGTTATCACAAAAAAGGGAAAGAAGAAGGGAAGAGCTGCGAAAATTGAAAGGTGAGCAAAGAACCGTTGTTATATTTGAAACACCTTACAGAATCATACCTGTGCTTGAGGACATCGGAGCAGTCCTCGGAGTTGAAAGAAAAATTTGCGTCGCTTATAATTTAACAATGCCAGATGAGGAAATAATCAGAGGCAATGTTATTGAGGTTATGAACTATTTCGCAGAGAGGAAGAAAAAGGGCGAGTGTGTGATCGTAATAGCTGGATCTGAAGAGAGCAAGAAAATTGATTTTTAAAACAAAATTCAAATTATGATGAATTACCTAAGTAGCGCAATAGAGATCGCAAAGGAAGCTGGGAAGTTTTTAAAAATGAACATCGGAAAGGTCAAAAACATTGAAAGAAAAAAAGAAGAAATAAACCTCGTCACGGAGATTGATAAAGCGTCGGAAAGAAAAATAATTCAATACATCAAGAGCAAGTTTCCACATCATGATATACTTTCGGAGGAAAGCGGTGCATCAGTTGAAAAATCTGATTACAAATGGATAATTGACCCTCTTGACGGGACGACGAATTACACTCACTCTTTCCCCGTCTTCTGTGTGTCAATTGCGCTTGAATATAAAGGTGAAGTCATACTTGGAGTTGTTTATGACCCGAACTTTGATGAACTCTTTTACGCTGAAAAAGGTAAGGGTGCGTTTTTAAATGGAAAGAGAATCTCCGTTTCTAAAACCGATGTTCTGATAAAAAGTATGCTTGCAACTGGATTTCCCTACAATGTCAAGGAAAATCCAGATAATTGTATTGAACATTTTGTTAACTTCTTAATGAGTGCGCAAGCGATAAGACGACTTGGTTCAGCTGCTCTTGACCTTGTCTATGTTGCTTGCGGGCGACTTGATGGATTTTGGGAAGTTGATCTGAATCCGTGGGATGTCGCAGCTGGAAAAATAATAGTTGAAGAAGCTGGGGGCAAGGTGACAGATTTCTATGGAAATAAGTTCAACATCTATACTAAGGGGATTGTTGCAAGCAATGGAATAATACACGAACAAATGCTTGAAGTCATAAAAAAAGGACTTAACAAAAATGAAAGAAAATAAGTATGTCGTTAGGTTTGGGGTCTCAATGGAAAACGAACTTCTTGAAAAGTTTGATAAACTAATCCAACAGAAAGGATACACCAATAGATCAGAAGCAATAAGAGACCTCATAAGGGAAAAGCTCGTTGAGCAAGCAATTGAGAAAAACAAAATTTGCTTTGGAATTTTCTCTTTTGTGTATGATCACAGAAAGCGAGAGCTTGAGGAAAAGTTGACCGATTTTCAGCACGAACATTTCAATATGATAATTTCAACAACTCACATTCACATTGACCAAAACCATTGCCTTGAGGTTGTGATAATGAAAGGGAAGTCAGAAGACCTGAAGAAGATAACGGATAAAGTGTTGAGTTTTAAAGGAGTTGAAAATGGCAAGCTCGTTTTAACAACGGTCTAAAGAACAGCGTTGTAAAAGGATCCATCCAATTGAGAAAGTTCGTGGCGAAATCTTATTTAAATAAAACGCTCCTTTGCCCTTATCTCTTTTTCGCCTTACATTATCTTTTGCACGTCATTTGATAAAAGAGCGTAGCATTTTTTTAAATCCGTTGGCGGAGAAATTACTTGACTAATTCTTTATCTTTTGATGAAACTGTAATTATCGTCTTGACATTTCCTCTCACATTCCAATCACCGATAACTTCAAGAAACCTTGGCTTTAGAAGCTTCTCAAGGTCATCGTAAATTTTGTTCGTTGCTGATTCGTGCGAGATGTATTCGTTTCTGTATTTGTTCAGATAAAGTTTGAGAGAGCGAAGCTCAACTATGTATTTGTCGGGTATGTATGTTATCTTTATCGTTGCGAAATCTGGATAGCCAGATCTTGGGCAAAGACAGGTGAATTCAGGGAATGTTATCTCAATTTTGTAATCTCTATCGGGGTAGGGATTTTCCCAAGTTTCAAGTTGTGCGTTTAGAATCGCTTCCTCGCCGTATTTGAGTTTCTTGTCCTCCATGGTTCATGCAAGTTTGTTTTTTATTCCCGTAAAATCTAATCAAAAATTTGCGCATTTAAAAAATTGAATATCTTTTTTTCTTTGCTTAATTTTGAATTAACAAAAATAAAAAAACGGATTCCGAAATGAAAGCCAAACTTTTCGCCCTTCTAATTTTAACCACCGCGATCTCACTTGCCCAGAGTTTATATGTTCCAAGTTTTGAAAGATATCTTTTCACAGCGACGGCTGATGGTTCCGAATTCCTGCGTATGAACCCAGCAAGCATGGGTTTTCCGCATAAGGCAAATTTCTCACTTTATCTTTCTTCTGGTGAAAAATTCTCCTTCAAAAACTATGATGCTGGATTTTTCTTTCAATCAATGCGTTTTGGATTTGCTCTTAAAAGAGCGAAAATTCAAAATCAAACATCAACTTTGATCTCAACATCAACTGGGTTCGGACAAGAGAATTTCACTGTTGGAGTTGGACTTGACTATTTCAAGATAAACGATCAAAAATTTAGATCTTCAATAAATGTTGGAGCCATAGCCCGACCTTTTAATTTTATTTCGTTATCTTTTGTCGCTTACAACTTAACAGGAAGATATTTTCAAGACACGCCACTTGAAAAGTCATATACCGCTGGCATCGGGGTTCGCCCGCTTGGAACTGATTTCCTTACGATCTCATCCGATGTTTTCATCAAGGAAAAACAAAGAGTTAAAAACTTTAAAGTTGGAGCTGAACTTAAAATAATCAATGGTTTCAATCTCTTCGGCATTCTTGATAATTCAAAAATTTACTCAGATAAGCAAACCTTCATCGTCGGTTTTTCTTTAAATCTTCAAAACGCTGGAATTAAAATCTTTACTGACTTTGATAATTCAAAAACGAAAGCAACTGGTTCAACTTTTTATTCTACCGAAGTTATGCCGACCTTCACATATCCTGTAAAGAAAATTGCAGAGGTTGAGATCCGTGGCGTCATACCTGATTATAAAGAACAACGCTCAATTTTATCAAGGCCGAGAAAAAATGTGCACGACATCATTGAAGAAATTGAAAAGGCAGAAAAAGATAGAGACATAAACGGGCTTTTGCTTAAAATTTATCAGTTCAGTGGCGAAGTTAAACTTTATGAGCTTGAAGGATTAACTCAAGAAATTGTCCAAGCGGTTATAAAAGTCAAAAAGGCAGGCAAACCTGTTGTCGCTTATCTCGGTGGTGAAATGGCTGGTGTAAATGAACTTTATTTAGCAAGTGTTGCAGATAAAATCGTCATTGCCCCTGAATGTATGATCGTTGGCTACGGAGCAGTGATTGATGTCTCAAGATTGAAAAGTTTCTTTGAAAGGTTTGGCGTTGAATGGGATGCCATGACAGCAGGCGAATATAAATCAACTTTTCACTCAATCTATACTGATTCAGCGACCCCAAATCAAGCTGAACTAATTAAAGGGCTTGTTGATGAAATTCATAAACAAATGATAGAGCAAATTTCAAAGTCAAGAAATATAAATTTCACCGAAGATCTCGTAAATGAAATTTCTGGTGGTTTGATACCGCCGAGGGCTAAGGAGATCGGGATCGTTGATGAGATCGGCTTTTATAATGAGGCGAAAAAATTGATAAATAAACTTGCCAACAACCGAGATGATGAAAAAGTTAATTTGACAAAGCTTGACAAAAGGAAATACTGGGATAGAACTTGGGGCATTACGCCGAAAATCGCAGTGATTGGTGTCCACGGCGCAATTATAACTGGTGAAAGTCAACCTCCTTTGCCTTTGCCATTTTTTGGCGAAAGAGCGACGGGATCTGAAACAGTTGTCAAACAAATTAATTCAGCTGCGAAAGATAAAAGCGTAAAAGCGATAATTTTAAGAGTTAATAGCGGTGGTGGCTCTGCGCTCGCTTCAAACGAAATTTACACCGCACTTAAAGAGGCAAGGAAAAAGAAACCTGTCGTTGTATCATTTGGAAATGTCGCAGCAAGCGGTGGTTATTATGTCGCTTGTAGCTCGGACAAGATCTTCGCAAATCCAGCAACATTGACAGGAAGCATCGGCGTTGTCTATTCAAAACCAGTTCTTGAGAAACTTTATGAAAATTTGAAGATAAAAATTGAGACATATAAAAAAGGCGACTACGCAGATATGTTCTCTACGACAAGGCATTGGACCGAAATTGAAAGAAAGGGCATTGAAAACGCACTTCAATATACTTATCTTGGTTTCAAGCAAAAGGTCGCAGAAAATAGAAATATGACTCTTGACGAAGTTGAAAAGTTAGCACAAGGTAAAGTTTACACTGGAACTCAAGCGCTGAATCTTAAGCTCGTTGATGAACTTGGCGGTTTGAGAAACGCGATTGACTTCTCAAGGGAAAAAGCAAATATAAAAGGAAAATACGAGGTCAAGTTTTATCCAGTCCCGACGCTTTTCGGAATGCAAGAAGGATTTATCAGTTTGATGTTAAGAAATTTGTTTTTAAATAAATTATTTGAGTGACGATGGAAAAATTTGTCGCGGTTATCGGCTCAGGAAGTTGGGGAAAAAACCTTGTGCGAAATTTTTTTGAAATTGGAGTTTTAAAAACCGTCTGCGACATAAACGAGTCAAATTTTGACGATCTAAAAAATAAGTTCCCAGCTAATTATACCAACTCAATTGATGATGTTATAAATGATCCAGAGATCAAAGCAGTTGCGATAGCAACACCTTCGGAGACACATTTTGAACTTGCAAAGTTGTTTCTACTTTCTGGACGAGATGTTTTCATTGAAAAACCACTTGCCTTGAGAATTGAGGACGCAGTTGAGCTCGTGAAAATTTCTGAAGAGAGAAACTTAATTTTGATGGTTGATCATGTCCTTCAGTATCATCCCGCAGTTGAAAAGTTGAAAGATTTAATTCGCCTTGGTGAAATAGGCGAGATAAAATATATTTACTCAAACAGATTGAATTTCGGTAAGTTTAGAAAAGAAGAAAATACGCTATGGAGCTTTGCACCGCATGATGTCTCGCTTATACTTTCAATCATCGGAGAAATGCCAGAAAAAATTTCGGCAGTTGGAAAAAATTATCTTTTCCCCGACATCTCTGATAAAGAACTTAACTCAAAAATTCCCTGCGATGTCACTTTAACGCATCTTGAATTTAAAAATGGTGTAAAAGTTCATATCTTTGTAAGTTGGCTTCATCCATACAAGGAACAGAAGCTCGTTGTAATTGGGACTAAAAAGATGGCTGTCTTTGACGATACAGAGCCGGAAAACAAACTTACACTTTATTCACATAAAATTGAATGGCAAGGTGCTCTACCGATCGCAAGAAAAGCGAACGCTGAAATAGTCCAAATTCCAAATGAAGAACCTTTGAAAAAAGCTTGTCTTCATTTCGTTGAATGTTTTAAAAAAAGGACCAAACCTTTAACAGATGGTTATGAGTCATTGCGTGTTCTCAAAGTCCTTGATCTTGCAAGCAAATCATTAAAAAATAATGGAGTTTTTTTAAAAGTGAATGAAAAATTTTATGCGCACGAAACCGCAGTAATTGACGAACCTTGTGAAATTGGAGAAGGGACAAAGATATGGCATTTCTCACACATAATGAAAGGTGCAAAAATTGGGAAAAACTGCATAATTGGACAAAACTGCTTCATTGGATCAAGAGCTGTGATCGGAAACGGAGTTAAACTTCAAAATAATGTCTCTGTATATGACCTCGTTACTCTTGAAGATCATGTCTTTGTTGGACCATCCGCTGTTTTCACAAACGATTTGAATCCAAGAGCAAAATATCCCAAAGGTGGTAAGTGGATCCCAACACTTGTCAAAGAAGGTGCAACGATCGGAGCAAACGCGACGATTCTATGCGGTATAACAATCGGTAAATGGGCGATGATTGGTGCAGGTGCCGTTGTCACTAAAAATGTTCCTGATTATGCGATCGTGACAGGTGTTCCAGCAAAAATAACAGGTTGGATATGTGAATGTGGCGAGAAATTGAACTTCAAAAAAAGTAGGGCAATATGCAAAAAGTGCGGAAGAACTTACGAGAAAAGAAAAAATAAAGTAGCTGAAATTCAAAAGCATTCATAGATAAAGCAAATTCAAAACAAAAAAGAAGCGAAAATGGAAATACTTGAAAAGGCAAAGGATTTGAAACTTAACATGAAAATAGTCAGAAAGATTCTCGTTGACTTCATTAAAAAAGAGACAACGAGGTTTGGACTTAAAAAAGGGATTTTAGGAGTTTCTGGTGGTGTTGATTCCGCTGTTTCGGCTTATCTTAGTGCGGAAGCTCTTGGCCCTGAAAATGTCATCGGTGTTATAATGCCATATAAAACAAGTTCCCCTGATAGCGTTGAAGACGCAAAACTTGTAATTTCAAATCTCGGAATAAAAAGCGAATTCGTTGATATAACGCCTATGTGTGAACCTTATTTTGAGAAGTTTCCAGATATGGACAACATCAGGCGTGGTAATGTTATGGCGCGAATGCGAATGATCGTGCTTTACGATTTATCCGCTCGGGAAAAAGCTCTTGTTATCGGGACGAGCAACAAGACAGAACTTCTGCTTGGATATGGAACTCTCTACGGGGACATGGCAAGCGCTATAAATCCACTTGGTGATCTTTATAAAACGCAGGTGTGGCAACTTGCTGAAGAGCTCGGCGTACCAAAGAAAATAATTGAGAAAAAACCGACAGCGGATTTATGGATCGGTCAAACAGATGAAGATGAGATCGGATTTCCTTATAAAATTGTGGATAAACTTTTATATTTCATGGTTGACGAGCGAAGGACGGATGAAGAACTTCTTGAACTTGGTTTTGATAAAGATATGATTGAACGAGTTAGAATTATGGTTCAAAGAAACCAATTCAAACGAAGACCGCCGATAATTGCGAAGATTTCATATAGAACGATAAACATTGATTTCAGATACGCCCGCGATTGGGGAAGTTAGATTTTGAAAACATCAATTTGTAAATCAAAATCACAGAGGAAAAAATAAGCAGAAATTGGAGCATAAAAAAAGAAAACAATTTAACTCCAGCAATTTCTCGTCCAAGCAGGACTATCAAAATTCCGCTGAAGTTGTCAACAATAGCGAAAGCAAAAAGTAGAACCGTTAAAGTTGTGTTAAATTTATCGTTAACAACATAAACAAAATGAATAAGCGTAATTAGATACAGAGCCATCGGAATTAAATGTAAATAAGCAACTTCAAAGAGCCCTTTGATTGATTTCGGTTTTATAAATTTTTCAGCGTTTCCAAGGTAATAATCAACGACACTTGAGATTGTGAATCCAATTTTCTCGGCAAACAGGATGAAATTTAAACCGACGAAGAAGATATTGAAAACTGCAAACAGAAAAATTAAAAGCACAAGAAATTTTGAATTTCCGTTATCTTGCCGATTTCTGGAATTTTTGAACCATATGATCAACAGAGAGAGTAAAATCACCGCTTGAAAAAGCAAAAACAAAAGCATTTTCAAAATCCCATATCCATTTCCAAGCGAAACGACAATATAATCAGATAGAGAATATAAAAGCCCCAAGGATGCGAAACTCAAAATCAGCCCCATCTTTAGCTTTTCATCAACTGTTGAATAAATGAGCAAGGCAGCGATACAAAGAAAAAGAAGCGAAAAAATAAAAAGATTTATATGAGTTTCTTCGGAAATATGAGCAATTGAGATCTCATCTGGGAAATCTGGTTCACCGAAAAAATAGGTTTCAATTTTTTCAACGGAGTAGCCAAATTTTAAGCCAAAATTAACAAAAGCGCTTATCCAAAATAGGAAAACGAAAGCTGTGAAAAGCAAAATGGCAGTGTGAATCGGTCTGGAATTTTTCATATTTCCAGTCCAGAAAAACTTCATTTGGCTTCTCCGAAAATTATTTTCCACAGAGCTATAACCTTCCTTGCGTTGTCAGTTATTGCTTTGGCAGTAAGAGTTGCACCTGTCATATTTGGAACATCTCTTCTCAACTTCAAAAGATCTTTCCCAAGTGTTTTACCTTTGAGATATTTTAACCAGTTCTCATCCGCCATATATTCTGGTGGTTCTTTGAATGAAAGAATTTGAATCAATTCTATTTCACCTCGTTCATTTAAAACATACAAGACGACTTCAGGATGAGTTCTCACGATGTGGACATCAACATAAGCGTATGCTCTAATTTTTGAGTTTGATTTAACAAGATAAAAGGTGATAAGTCGTGTATCAATTTCCACTCCGGATAAATTTTTGACCTTTTCAGCTTGTAAATCTGAAATAACGATGTTTTTAATTTCAATTTTTGAGTCGGGATAAATTTCGCTTAAAACTTTTTCTGGTTTTTTGCTTTGTGCTACTATGAACAAGATAAGCAAAAACAGTCTCATCCTTATGCTCAATTAATTTTTAAAAGATCCGCCCCGGGCTAAAGACCCGGGGAGAACCTCAATGGCGTTAGAATATAAATCCAACACCTATGTTAAATTGATCAATTTTCCATTCATCCTTGCCCGTACCTTTACCAGCAGGAAGATTGGATGTGGTGTTACGAATTTGGTAATCTGCTTTTATGACAACTTGCGGATGCGGCTTAAAGTCAAGACCGATTGTTAGAACGCTTCTATCTTTTGATGGGGATGGGCTTCCTGTGAAAACTTCTCGGTTGAGATTATATCTTTCATATCTCACGAATGGAGAAAAGGAAATTATTGATTCGGGATAAATTACAGGTATTAGATTATATCCTGCTTCTGCATACCATCCGTAAACTCTTTTGGCTCTCCCAGCCCTATTTATGTAAGCATCATTACCGCTTGCACTGCCGTATGCAAACAAAGCTTTCGTGGATAGATAACCAAGTTGAAAACTCGCTTCGGTTGTCAAAAGCAGAAATTTCGCTTCTTCAGTTCCTCTTTCGCTTGCTCCGCCTTTATCGCTCCCACCGCCATAATAAAGTGAAGCGGAGAGGATTAAGTTCTTCACACTTTGAAAACTGAGCCCAAAAGCTCCAGCAAACTTATCAAAATTTATCGTGCCACCTCTTTGTCTTCCGCTGGCGATCCAATCGCTTATCAAATCCGTTCTCAAACCGTTTATAAGTCCAGCTTTGTAAGAAAATCCATTTGTTAGCTCACCATAAACCATCACCCCTAATTCTCTCCAAACAGTTGGGACTATAAATCTTTCAACATCAGGTCGCAATGTTCCGAAGTAAACAGTTGGCTCGTGATATTCGTTCATCCCGCTAGCTGGGATTAGAAATAAACCTGTTCTTATGTTAAATTTTGATGTCAAAATAAAATCAACATATAAAAACTCAACATAAACATCGGGGTTTCTGCTCCCGATATTCCCAAATCCAGCATGTTCAATCTCAAGTTCGGAGTTTACGATTATGTTATCCGTAAATTTATATCCGATATAAGGCACAAACCTTAACACATCACCTCTGTCTGTTTTTGATGGGTCAAGATAGTTTTCATAAGTTATCTCACCATAGCCAGCGATTGAAAGCCCCTTTGGTGTATAATAGATTTTTGAGGCTGCCGGACCAAGCCCAAAGTAGGATTTCAACTCAATTTCTGGCATCGCCACTTCAAGGCGAAGTCGTCTTATTTCTTCTTTTAACGCTTCAATTTCTTGAATTATTTGTTCTTTTTGTTTTTCAGCGGTTTGAATTTTTGATATCTCAATCTCTAAGTGCTTGATTCTTTCTTCAAGTTGCTTGATTTTTTCTTCTGGTGATTGGGCAAGTGAAAAATTTAACGAGATTAATAAAATGCTTATGACGATGATTGATTTTTGAAGTATTTTATTCATTTTTTCACCTTGCCGTTTGTTTTTGAAATATATTGAGCGCCACCCTTGAAAATTATTATATCAAAGAAATCTCTGAATTTCTCATTCATGAAAACCGAACCATCCGCATAAAGAATCAATGTTCCGACATCTTTATTTTCGCTTAAAAATTTCATTCTTAAGTTTTCCGGCATGGCGAAAAGAGCTGTAGCATAGGCATCAGCAAATGTTGAATTTTCATGTGCTACTGTTACTTGAGTGACTTTATCATCTTGCGTCTCAATATGTTTTTGTAAGTAGTTTCCCGATGTTGAAAGTGCTACATCTTTTGAATTAACCATTTGAACGAGAACATCATCGTTTAAAGGATTTTTAATTGCAAGCGTTCTTTTATGTCCCCAAACTTTCATATCTCCACCGATTGATATAAATCCCGATTTCGCTTTCAAATTTTCATGGACTTTTTGAATTGCGAATCCTTTTCCAATTCCACCGAGATCAATTGCCATACCTTTCTTTGCCAACATTATGCTATCGCCAGAAATGACAATATCGTTGAAATTAATAAGTTTATAAGCGCTATCCTCGGAAAATTTTTTCAATCTCTTTGAATTAATCGTCAACGCTCCGACGGTGATATCAAAAATTCCCCAAGTTCTTTTTGAAATAAGAACTGCTTCCTTTATCACCTCAAGAGCAATATCGGATATCTTTATGAACTTGTATCCTGCATTTGAGTTTATTTTTGAGATCTCGGAGGAATCAATATAGTCGGAAAGTTTCGCTTCAATTTCCTTTAGGTATTTATATGCTGTGTGGTTTAGGTTCTGGGGCGATAGTTCAATGTAGGCATATGTTCCCATAAGATGATAGCTAGCTCCTTGCGAAAAGACGCTCTCAGATGAAATTTGTGTTAGCAAAGTTAGAATAAGAACAAAATGCGCGATCTTGCTCATCACGATTCTTTATTTAGATTTAATCTAAATTAAATATAATAAAGCGAAGAAAAAAAGTCAAGCTTACGGTTTGACGCAACAAAGGCAGGGTTTAATCAGAGTGATGAAAATTTGGAAGATTTTTTGCTTGAGCGAAAATAAAGCAGTTGATGTAGTTTAAAAAAACAACATTCTTTCACCAGCCGCTTAAGATCCCACCGTCAACATACTCCCAAAGTAGAAAGGCGACATAGCGATATTTAAATGTTCTATCACCATAGATTGGAATTTCCCTTCCAATTGATAAAGCGAGATGACCTCGCTTTGTGAGAGCGATGTAAACTTTTGGAATTATTGAAATTGTGTGTTCATTTGTGCCGAATGTTTTAACTCCAGCGAGCTCAATGCCAGGGAAAAAGCCTCTTTTGCCTTCCGGAATTACAAGCGTTGTTGAAAGAGCGTAAAATAACTCGGGATTTGCCTTGTTTCTTTCAATTGGTGTTTCAATTTTAACACTACCTTGGAGCTCAATTTTATCGCCGATTCCCTTACCAATTGCAATATATGGATTCAGAAGAACAGTTCCTTTACCGAAGCCCTTTGACTCGTTTCCGGTTGGAAGTGAAATTTCAAATCCACCTGTTAAGATTGATAAATTCTTATAATTGTCGTAAAACGCATACTTCAATCCAAGCTCAAGATCACCTATGCCAGTTTCATTTTTAGCTGATGAACTTAAATTTTGTAGTGGAAGTTTGATCTCGTATTGAAACCTTGTCCCGAACCTATTTGCATAGTATAGAACGACTTTTGTATCGGTAATTTTTAGGTTATTTTCGGTTTTGTAGGTATATGTTGGAATCAAAAGAAATTCTTGTTCTGGATATGCTTTTGTTACATAGTGAGACCTGATGAAGTTAACTTCGCCCTGGGGATATTTCCTTTGATCTATAAAAGATTTTATGTGTTCAATTATCTCGTAGATTTGTTGATCGGTAAATGCGTCACCAAAAGCTGGCATTATTCGTGATAGTCCTCTGCTTGCGCCTCCGTATTTTATCACTGCATACCAATCTCTTCGTGGTTCTCTTGAGTTGAAATATCCATCCGTAAAGTCAGGAGGTGAGGTATCCCAATTTTGCTTTAATTCCTCGGATATATTACCGGTTCCATCTATCCCGTGACATTTCACACAAAATGCTTCATAAATTTGTTTTCCGTTCATCGTTTTTACTATCTCAAGATCAATTGCTTGTTCCGTTGTATCTTGCTGTGCGAAGACGAATCCAGTAGCAAGAGCGAGGATAAAAACAATTTTTTTCATTTCAGAATCTTTCTATATTTTTAGTAAAGTATTCCAACACCGTGTTTATAGACAAGTTCTCCACCTTTAATTCCTGTTTGGATTAAGAAAAACAATCCAATTAGTGAAATTGCAAAGACGATCAGATTTGTTTTGAAGTTAAATTTTCCAGTTCGGATCAAAACCACCTTAAGGATCATAGCGATGAGGAAGGTAATCCCCGTAAGTTTTGCAAATGTCTCATGTGATTCAATTAAGTCCTTGAGTTGAGAAACTTCTTCAAAATTTTCCGCAGCGGCTTCACCTGATAATAGTGATGGAACTACGGAAATTAAGCCGAGAAAAAGAATGAGAAGGGCAGAATTTTTGAGCCAGTCCTTTTGGAAAATCATCCAAAGTATATCAAAAAGAATATAACTCGTTAGAAGGGCGATCGGGAAATGAACGAAAATCGGGTGGAGAGGCATAGTTTTTAACCTTTTTGTTTTAAATTTATGAAAAAACTCGCTAAAAAACTGATTAGAATTCGTTAATTTATCCCTGCAAAAGCTTGTTTGTAAATTTTGACGGAATTAACTTTGTATAGTTTCATAAAGTAGCAACAAAGTTTAAGATAGCGTATGAGGTTACTTTTGATTGAGGATGAAAAAGAATTGACAAAAGCATTGAAGAAAGGTTTGAAAGAAGCTGGTTATAGTGTTGATGTGGCTTATGATGGGGAATCGGGTATTTCAATGGCTATTTCGGGGCAGTATGACTGTATAATTCTTGATTTGAAGTTGCCGAAAAAGGATGGTCTTGAGGTTTGTAAAGAAATAAGAAGAAATAAAATTTCGGTCCCAATTTTAATGCTGACCGTGGTTGATGCGGTTGATGTCAAAGTCAAATGCTTGGATGCCGGTGCGGATGATTATCTTACTAAACCGTTCTCATATTCAGAACTGCTTGCGCGGATAAGAGCTTTGACGAGGCGTGCGAAGACAGTTTCTTCTACAATTCAAATCGCCGATCTCGTTATAAATCCGATAAGCAGAACTGTCACAAGGGGTGGGAAAAAAATTTATCTTTCCCCTAAGGAATACGATCTTTTATATTATCTTGCGGTAAACCAAGGAAGGGTTGTTTCAAGAATGGAGATAGGTGAAAATGTTTGGGGAATAAATTTTGACACTGGGACAAATTACATTGATGTTTACATTAATTATCTGCGCAAGAAGATTGATAGCGGTTTTGAAAAGAAATTGATTCACACAGTTCGCGGCGTCGGCTATGTTTTAAAATTTGAATAAAACAGGTGAAGCGATATGAATTACAAATCGTTGAAATTTAGGTTAAACTTGTGGTATTTATTTGTTTTTACGCTTACTGTCTTGCTGGCTGAGATAGGAATTTACATATATCTTGATAAATCGCTTCACAGGGAGATTGACATCCTGCTTCACAGAGAAGCAAAGGAGCTTATTGAAAAGATAAAATTTGGCGCAGAAGGCTTTTCTTTTGTTGATTCTACCGAATTTTATGAGGTAAAACATTTTTACCTCAATGAGGCATCGGTTTTCTTTAGAGTATTTGATAAGGATTTGAACATCGTCGCTATATCGGAAAATTTAAAAAGAGCTGGTTTTTTATTGCCTAATCCCAATAAAGAGAAACTTGGTTGTGCGAATGAAGTGTTAATAGATGGGAAAAGGTTGAGAATTTTTTATCATCCGATTTATTTTAATGGTGAATTTTACGGAATCGTTGAGATATCAAAGTTTGAGGGCGCTGTTCAGACAGCGATGGGATTTCTGAAAACTTCTATTGTAATTGCAATTGTGCTTGCGCTTTTGATCGCATCATATGGTGGGAATTTGATCGTCTCAAGGTTGATTAGTCCTCTTGAGCAAGTGATAGAAAGGGCTGATAAAATAACGGCGGAAAGTTTAACCGATAGGATCGTATTAAATGACAGCAAATATCCAGATGAAGTTGTGAAACTCGTAAACACGCTTAACAGATTGCTTGAGAGATTGGAGAGGTCATTTAACCAAATTTCTCAATTCACATCTGATGTAGCGCACGAGCTTTTAACACCGCTTACAGTTATAAAAGATGAAATTGAAGTCACATTGATGAGGAAAAGACGAACAAGTGAATACATAAATACTTTAAACGCAATTCAACGGCAAACCGACAGAGCAATTTCAATAATAAAGTCAATGCTTTATCTTGCAAAGGCAGATGCTGGGATCGTGAAAGCAAACTTTGATAAAATTTGTGTCTCGGATTTGATTCGTGAATTGGTTCTATTTTTCAATTTCAAGGCGAAGCAGAAAAATGTAAAAGTAAAATTTGACTGTAGCAGTGATGTCTTCTTGACGACGGATGACAGGCTTTTGTTTGAAGCGTTAAAAAATATAGTAGATAATGCAATTGAGTATACAAACTCTGGCGGTAAAGTTGAGATAATTTGCGAGCGTGAGAATGGGAAAGTTAAGATCTCTGTTTCTGATACTGGGATTGGTATAAGCGAGGATGATTTGCCTCGTATTTTTGATAGGTTTTATCGGGGCAAGAATGCGTTTGAGATAAATCCATCTGGGACGGGACTTGGGCTTTCGCTTACGAAAGCTATAATTGATATACTTGCTGGGGAAATTGAGGTCTACAGTCAACTCGGGAAAGGAACCAAATTTGTAATTTATTTGCCAGATAGATCTTAATTTTGCAGTTAATAACTTGGCTTTCTCATGCCTGATTTTAAGCTAAGATATCTTTTGCTCACCACGGATATTCGTTTTCAACTCTCGTCTTGATTATGTTATTTTGAGCGATTAAATTTTATCAAAAAATCTTTTGGGAAATGAAAATTGCTTATTTTGATGCGATTTCGGGTGTAAGTGGAGATATGGTTGTGGGAGCATTGATTGATGCTGGAATTGATTTTGAGGAATTTAAAGGAGAAATTTTGAAATTGAACTTGGGAAATTTTGATGTTGGCGTTAAAAAGGTTTTAAGAAGTGGGATAAGTGCAACGAAGTTTGATGTGATCGTAGAAAGAAAAGAGCATGAACATCGCCATCTTTCTGATATTTTTGAGATAATTGATAAAAGCGATTTGTCTGAATTTGTCAAAGGAACAGCGAAGAAAATTTTTCACACACTTGCTCAAGCTGAAGCGAAAATTCATAATGTATCAATTGATGAAGTGCACTTCCATGAGGTTGGAGCTGTTGATTCAATAGTTGATATAGTTGGGACTGCGATCTGCATTGAGAAATTGGGAATAGAGAAAATTTACGCTTCAAGAATTCCGCTTGGCTCTGGGACATCTGTAAATACGGAACACGGAAGAATACCTGTGCCAACACCAGCAACGATTGAGATGCTTAAAAATTTCCCGATCGTCCTTACCGATGTACCATTTGAATTAACAACTCCAACAGGTTCGGCAATAATTGCAACACTTGCTGAATATGGACTTGAAAAAGAAACAATCAAGGTTCATTCTATCGGATATGGCGCAGGTTATTACGAGCTTCCAGACCAAGTAAATCTTCTGCGGGTTATTGTCGGTGAGATAGAAGAAAAATATGGTGAGGAAAAGCTTCTTCTCGTTGAAACGAACATAGATGATATGAATCCAGAACTTTATCCATATGTAATTGAAAAACTCCTGGCTTCCGGTGCAAACGACGCTTATTTAGTTCCAATATATATGAAAAAAGGACGACCTGGAATTTTGCTTTCGGCTCTTGTTTCGGAATTCAAACTTGAAGATGTGTTAAAAATTATCTTCACGCAGACGACGACACTTGGAGTTAGAATTATTGAGATAAGACGCAAAAAATTACCGAGGGAGCAAAAAGAAATTGACACACCATTTGGAAAAGTAAAGTTTAAACTTGTTTTCGTCAATGACTCAAAGCGACTTGTCCCAGAGTTTGAAGAGTGCAAGAGAATCGCTGAGGAAAGAAATATCCCGTTAATTCAAGTTTACAAAATTCTTGAATCGCTCGTTTCGGTTTAGGGATTTATTTTTTGTAAGTGATCTTTCTGCGAAGTTTAAATAGTTTTTGATGTTTCAAGAGATTTGCTCTCTTAACTGTAGAGGTTAGTTTTGTTGTTTTATCGTTGCTGTAAATGGGTGTAAACTAAAAAATTGAAAAAATTTATGAAGAACCTTTATGTAAATGTTGCGCTTCCTGTTCCTGTAAATAAACTTTTCACTTACATTGTCCCTGATGAATTGAGAGAAGATATTGCGATTGGCAAAAGGGTTATAGTTCCATTTGGTGAGCAGGAATTGACAGGTATAATCGTTGATATCTTGGGACAAAGCGGATGGCACAAGTTAAAAGAGATAAAAGATGTTCTTGATCCAGTTCCTGTTTTTTCTGATGAGATGTTGAAGCTTACGAAATGGGTTGCTGATTACTATCTTACAAGTTGGGGCGAGGTTTTGAAAACGGCTCTTCCGGCTGGGACAATCCTTGAAAGCAAAAGAATCGTTAAACTTCGTCGTCAACCTGAGCCAGATGTCTTGTCAAACATGGAGAAAAGCTCGCCTAAACGAGCGGAGGTTTTGAAATTTCTTTTGAAAACGAACTCGCCTATCGCTATAAAAGCTTTGAAAAGTAAGTTTAACTTCAAAAACATCTACTCAATTCTTCATGCGTTGGAGTCGCTTGGTTATGTTGAAATTGAAAAGCATCTCCCGGAACAAAAGGCAAAGACGAAATTTGAAAAATTTATCTCAATCTCAAAGCCGTATGCTGAGAATTTAAAGAAACTTGCTCAAGTTATTTCTGAAATTGAAAAGAAATCGCCAAAACAAGTTGAGGTTTTGTTGTTTTTAATTGATCGGTTTAGAAAAGGAAAAAACGAAGTTTTGCTTTCAGAGGTTTTAAAAATAACTGGTGCAGGAGCACATACAATAAAAAAGCTCGTTGAAAGAGGACTGATTGAGATCAATGAGAGGGAAGTTGTGAGAAAATTTGAATATGAATTTGATGAGCCGGATAAAAAGGTTGAGTTAAATGAACATCAAAGTAAGGCATTTGCTGAGATAAAAAAGGCGATAACTTCGGGGGAATTCAAAACATTTTTGCTTTACGGCGTAACCGGAAGCGGCAAAACTCAAATTTACATTGAGGCAGTAAACGAAGTAATAAATCTTGGTAAAACCGCAATAGTTCTCGTCCCTGAGATCTCGCTTACGCCACAAATTGTAAATCGTTTTAAGAAGAACTTCGGAGATATAGTTGGAGTTTTACATAGCAAGATGTCAATAGGTGAAAGATATGATTCATGGAGGATGATAAAAGATGGAGCTTACAAAATTGTGATCGGTCCAAGGTCGGCTATTTTTGCACCGCTTGATAGAATTGGTTTAATAGTTGTTGATGAAGAACAAGAAAGCTCATATAAACAATTTGACACTTCTCCAAGATATAACGCAAGGGATGTTGCTATAATGAGGGGCAAATTGAACGATGCCGTCGTCATTCTTGGTTCTGCAACGCCATCGCTTGAGTCGTACTACAACGCGAAAACCGGAAAATATCATTTGCTTGTTTTGCCTGAACGAGTTGACAACGCAAAGATGCCGAGAATTGAAATCGTTGATATGATAAAGGAGAGAAAAGAACACGGAAATAAAACCTCAATCTCAAATCTTTTGGCGCAAAAAATTGAGGAGAGAGCGCGAAGAAAGGAAGGCGTAATAATTTTTCAGAATAGGAGAGGGTATTCAACTTATATTGAATGTCAAGATTGTGGCTATGTTGAGATGTGCGATAATTGTAGCGTTACTTTGATTTATCATAAGGCGCAGAATCATTTGAGATGTCATTATTGTGGTTTCGTTAAAAATGTCCCCGAGAAGTGTCGTAAATGTGGTGGGATTAAACTAAAATTGAAAGGAGTTGGAACGCAAAGGGTTGAAGATGAAATAAGCCAAATCTTCTCTGATGTGAAGGTCATACGAATGGATCTTGACACGACGATGGGGAAGAGATCCTACGATAAAATCATGCAAAAGTTTGCCAACGGTGAAGCTGATATTTTGTTGGGAACGCAGATGGTTGCTAAAGGTCTTGATTTCTCAAGGGTGACTCTCGTAGGTGTTATTTCTGCTGACATACCGATGCTTATTCCGGATTTTAGATCAAGTGAGAGAACATTTCAACTTTTAACGCAGGTTGCCGGTAGAGCTGGAAGAAGTGGGAAAGAAGGGGAAGTGATAATTCAAACTTTTCAACCGGATCATTACATCTTTGATTATGTGGTTAAACATAAGACGCTTGAATTTTACGAGAGGGAATTGAGGATAAGGAAAGATTTGAATTATCCACCGTTCACTCGGCTCGTGTTGATAGAGTTCAAGGGGAAAAACGAGAAAAATGTTGAACTTGCATCGGATGAGTTCGCAAAAGAGTTGAGGACAAGAATCCACCAGCCGATCCAAATCCTTGGTCCTGCGCCAGCTGCGATACCAAAGTTAAATCAAAATTACAGATACCACATAATAATGAAAATTCCGAAACATGTTGATAAAACTGGCGAAGGGGTTGCAGAGATAATATGGCAGTTGAAAGAAAAGTTTGAAACAAAATTAAATTCAAAAGGCGTGAAATTAATAATTGATGTTGATCCGCAAAGCACTATTTGAAATTTCCCTTCTTCTTCTCGTTTCCAATTTGCTTGCATCTCAAGCAATTGAAGTTGAAGTTTACGGCAACGAAAATCTGTCATCAAGGGAAATAAAACGCAAGGTTCAAGAAATCATTCGTGATGGTGAAATTTCGTATGAAAAAATTGAGGCGTTGAAGAGCGAGATTCTAAATCTTTACATTGAAAACGGTTTCTATTTTGCAAGGATTGACTCAATAAAAAGCAATGGGGTTTTGAAAATTTATCTTACCGAGGGGGAGCGGGCGAAGTTTGGAAAAGTGGAGATATCGGGCAATCAATTTTTTTCTACCGACGATATACTTAAAATTTCTGGTTTTAAACGAGGGGAGATATTTTTGCCAGAGATTTTAAAAAGCAGGATCGGAAAAATTCTTGATGCATATTCAAACGCTGGATATCCTCTTGCTAAAATTGAGGTCTCGGATTTGGATTTTGACGAAGAAGGATTTGCTAATTTTAAACTTAACATAACCGAAGGGAAACTGATAAAAATTGATCAGATAAGGATTGAAGGAAACAAATTAACCAAGGAAGATCTGATACTTCGGGAGATGAGAATCAAAAAGGGGGAGATCTATCGTGAAGGAAAGTTGAGTCAGGTAAAGAAACGATTGATGAAAATTGGATTGTTTGAGTCAGTTGAAGAACCAATAATTTTTTTCTCCGATACGATAGCGGGAATTTTAATCAGAGTTAAAGAGGCGAAAACGAATTTTTTTGATGGCGTGGTTGGTTATGTTCCGAAAACCGAAACCACTGCGGGATATTTTACTGGATATATAAACATAACTTTGAAAAATCTTTTCGGCACGGGGCGAAGATTTGGAGTAAGATGGAACGCGGAAACGCGTGAAACGCAGGAATTTGAGCTTAACTACTTGGAGCCATATGTTCTAAATTTTCCATTGAGCGCAGAGATTTATTTTTATCAACGGAAGCAAGATTCAAGTTATGTTGTCAGGGAGCCAAAGTTAAATTTTTCAGCTGAGTTGACAAGCTCTGAAAAACTCTCTGAAATTCTAAAAGCATCGCTTTATATTTCAAGAAAAGTTGTTATACCAACAGCGACAGAATTTATTGGTTATCAAATTTTTGAAAGCGTGAGCTTAAACGCAGGCTTTGGAATTTTGTATGATTCAAGGGACAATGCGGATTTTCCGAGGTCTGGTGTTTATTTTTCAAGTTTGTATGAGCTTGGCAGCAAAAGAATTCTCGGCCCAGAAAAATTATTAACTTCCGAGATGAGGCGGAGGGTTAATATAAACAAATTCCATTTTTCGCTTGACTTTTATCTGAATTTTGAAAAAATTTTGAAAAGTGTCCTCGTTCCGAGATTTAATGCTGTGATAATTTATGGTGATGGGCTTGATGAAAGTGATGTGTTTAGGTTCGGCGGGATGAAGACATTGCGCGGATACAGGGAGAGGGAGTTTCTTGCGACGCGAGCAATATGGCTAAATTTGGAAGATAGATTCATGTTGGGTGATGATTTCAACATATTTTTGTTTTTTGATGTGGGTTATATTTATCGTCCGGTGATTTTGCCGAGAATAACCAGCTCGTTTGAAGCGATAAGGTATGGATACGGAGTTGGGATTAGGTTAAAGACAGGCATTGGAAAATTGAATTTGGTTTACGGTCTTGGCAAGGGTGATTCTTTTAGAACAGGAAAAATACATGTGGGAGTTGAAAGTGAATTTTAGAAAAGCAACTGGGATAGTTAAGATAATTCGTCCGTCTAATGTTTTGATTGCGGGGTTGACGATATTTTTTGGTGTTTTAATTTTTGGAAAGGGACTTCCTGATTTGTTTAAACTTGCACTGCTTGCAGGAATCGCTGGGGCTTTGATTGACGCTGGTGGGAATGTTATAAATGATTATTTTGATGTTGAGATTGACAAGGTGAACAAACCGAATAGACCTATACCATCAGGATTGATAAGCAGAGGATTTGCCTTGTTGATTTATTTTGTTTTGACGACCGCGGGTTTATTTTTCGCTTCTTTTTTAAATGAGGTTGCTTTTGGGATTGCGTTTTTCTCTGTCTTTGTGATTTTTCTTTATAGTTATAAGTTAAAAGGTGTTCCTCTTGTTGGAAACTTTACAGTTGCTTTTATGACTGGACTTGCGTTCGTGTTCGCTGGGAGCGTGGTTGGAAATTTTAGGGATTCTATATTTCCTTTCGTTTTTGCATTTTTGATAAATTTCGGGCGCGAGATCGTAAAGGACATTGAAGATATTGAAGGTGATAGCAAGGCTGGTATTAGGACATTTCCAATAGTTAGTGGGGTTGAAAGGGCGGTTTTTATCTCGGTTCTTGTTTTCATTGTTTTGATCTTGGCAACTTTTGTTCCGTATCTTGTCGGAATTTACAATCATTTTTATGCTTTGATAATTTTGGGCGTTGATGTTGGTTTGATCTTCGTGATAATTTCGTTGATAAAGGATAAGAGCAGGCAAAATTTGAACAGATTAAGCAACATTCTTAAATTTGAAATGTTGATCGGTTTATTCGCAATTTACTTTGGTAGTTTTTGATGATAGTTACACTGCGAGATGAGATGACAAAGATAGAAAATGAATTTTATGCTCAAGGTTATTCAATCATAGCTGGGGTTGATGAAGCTGGCTGTGGGCCGCTTGCTGGTCCTGTCGTTGCGTGTGCAATCATACTTCATAAAGATTATTTTAATCCATTGATTTACGATTCAAAGAAGGTTCCGGCGAAGTTAAGGGTAGAGCTCTTTAAAATGATCTCAGAAAATGCGATTGATATCGGAATTGGAATAGCGTCAAGTGATGAGATAGATAGGATTAACATAAGGGAAGCGACAAAGCTTGCGATGATCAGGGCATTGCTTGAGCTTGAGATAAAGCCTGAGGTTGTGTTGGTTGATGGAAATTTTTTTGATGTTAATTTTGATCTGTTAAATCACGATGGTGGGAAAAGCATCATAAAGAACATAGTCAAGGGAGACAAGAAATCAATTTCAATTGCGTCGGCGTCTATCATTGCTAAGGTCTTGAGAGATGAACTTATGGAGCATTATGATAAAATTTTTCCAAATTATGGCTTTTCAAAACATAAAGGTTATCCGACGAAAGAACATCTCTTGGCGATTGAGAAGTATGGGCTCACGAGGATCCACAGAAGATCTTATGCTCCTGTTCGTAAAATTCTTAAGAAATTAACACAGATTGAGCTATTTGATGAAAAAAGGTTTCAAAGGAAAGTTAGGTGAGGATATTGCTGTTAAATTTTTGAGTGGGAAAGGCTATAGAATCTTGAAGCGAAATTACAGATTCGGGCATGGAGAAATTGATATAATTGCAATGGATGGGGATGTGCTTGTTTTCGTTGAAGTTAGGACAAAGTTTTCGGAGGACTTTGGAACGCCGGAAGATACTGTTACAATTAGGAAGAGAGAACAGTTAAAAAAGATAGCATCTGCTTTTCTTCAAACGAACGATGTTAAGTTTTCGGAGTGTAGATTTGATTTCATTGGGATAATGTTTAAAGGTGGAAAGCCGAGGATAAATCACATTGAAAACGCATTTCATTAAAAAATTGGGAGGTGCGATATGAATCTTGCGTTAGCGATGCTTTTATCGGTAATCGGGCTGTTAATTGGTTTTTTTACATGGGGAAAATATGTTGCTCGCAAAGCTGGAGTGAATCCCAACATCCCAACACCTGCAGTTAGGATAAACGATGGGGTTGATTATGTTCCAACAAGACCGATCGTTTTGCTTGGACATCATTATGCTTCAATTGCAGCTGCTGGTCCGATCATTGGACCAACTCTTGCTTTGATTTACGGTTTCGTTCCGGTGTGGTTGTGGCTTTTGCTGGGTGTGATTTTCATCGGCGCAGTTCATGATTTCTCTGCTTTGTTTGTAAGCGTAAGGGAAAATGGACGATCAATAGCTCATATAGCGAGAAAGACGCTTGGGAATACAGGTTTTGCTTTTTTCCTTTCGTTTGCGATTTTGCTTATCATGCTTGTAAATGCTGCTTTTCTTCAACTTACAGCGATAGCTTTAACATCTTATTATCCGATTTCAAAGCTTGGGCTTTCGCCGGATCAAACGCTTTTGAAAACGACGATTATAAATGGCGAGCCACATGGAAAGATAGGTGGTATAGCGTCAACATCGGTTATAATTATAACATTGCTTGCTCCATTGGTTGGTTATCTGCTTTATAAAAAGCGTGTTAAGACATTGATTGCGAGTTTTGTTGCTTTGGCGATAGCTTTGATTTCAGTTATTGCTGGGTTTGAATATCCTGTGACGCTTGAACCAAAGGCGTGGATGATAATTATTCTTGTTTATTCTTTCATCGCATCTTGGATTCCTGTTTGGGTGATCTTGCAACCTCGTGATTTTACAAATGTTCATTTTTTATACATAGGTCTTGCTGGTTTGATATTAGGAATTTTAGGAAGTGGTTTTGCTGGAGTTAAGATTCAAGCTCCTGCTTTTAACATAAATTTG
Source organism: Candidatus Kryptonium sp. (assembly GCA_025060635.1). Taxonomy (NCBI): domain Bacteria; kingdom Pseudomonadati; phylum Candidatus Kryptoniota; genus Candidatus Kryptonium; species Candidatus Kryptonium sp. The sequence continues at coordinate 146,759 of JANXBN010000006.1, forward strand.
GAATCAATGCAAGCGCTTGGCCTTGTTTGGCCGTTTTTATTTGTGACAATTGCTTGTGGTGCTGTTTCGGGGGCTCATGCTTTGATAGCAACTGGGACGACATCAAAACAGCTTGCGAATGAAAAGCATGCGCATCTTATTGGATATGGTGCTATGCTTCTTGAATCATTGCTTGGGCTTTCGGTTGCGCTTGCGATACTTGGAGCTGTTGATTTTGAACATTACAAGGAATTAGTTTGGCCGATGCAAGACGGAAATCTTAGGCAAGGGAATGCTCCGCTTGCTTTTGCTGTAAGCGTTGGTAAAATACTTAACACAGGGCTTGGGATACCGATTTCATATGGAACTGTTTTTGGGATTTTGATGCTTGAGGGATTTTTGATAACGACAATAGATACATTGTTCAGGTTGATGAGATATTTCTTTGAAGAGCTGTGGAATGTTTTATTTGTTGTAAAACCTGCGATTTTAGGTTCAAGAGTTTTTAACTCAATTCTTGGGATAGTTCTAACTGCGTTGCTTGCTTTTTCAAATGGTTATCAAAAGATTTGGCCGATATTTGGCTCGGCTAATCAACTTTTAGCGGCGCTTACGCTTGTTGCAGTGACGGCATGGTTTGCGCAAAAATCAATAAAAGCATATTTCGCAGCGATTCCCGCTGGTTTTATGATTCTAACAACTATAACTTCGCTTTCAATTCTACTAAAAAGATACATAGAGTCAAAGAATTTGACATTGACGATAACTGATTTGCTTTTGTTGTTCCTTGCGCTTGGGGTGGTGTTTTTGACATTTAAATACTTTTTCAAACTTCGTTCCGAACTTGAAAAGGGAAAAATTTCAGAAGTTGTAAAGTGATGTTGAAATATGGGCAAGCGAGGGTTGGGAGATTTAATTTCTTGGCAAAATTTCGCTTCTGTTTGTATATTTAGTTAAAGAAAAATTTACAGGTGTGAGCTTGAAGAGATTAATTCTCACATTATTTTTCATCCTTGCTTTTAAACTAAATGGGCAAACGATAGAGGAAAATTTTTGGGTAACGAACGGAGTCGTCTGGGCTACCGCAAGGGATGGGAATTTGTTATATTTTGGGGGGACATTTACACAAGTTTATAGGCCGATAACAGCTGGCGCAGTTGTTGATAGAACCACTGGTGATGCAATTATATCTTTTCCGAGGATTTTGAGCGGGACAGGACCTGGAACAGTGCTTGCAGTTGTAAGCGATGGTGCAGGTGGATGGTTTGTGGGAGGAAACTTCACACAGGTTGGGAGTGTATCAAGGACGAACATAGTGCATATTCTACCAGATGGCTCTGTTAATTTATCTTTTCTACCAGCTGGAGCAAATGGAATTGTTAGAGCCCTTGCAAGAGTTGGGAATTACCTTTATGTTGGTGGAGATTTTACAAGTATAGGTGGCGTTGCAAGAAATAGAATTGCAAGAATTAACATAACAAGTGGCACTGTTGATAGTTGGTATCCAACGGGAGGTGCAAACGCAAGTGTATATTCAATTGTACCTTACGGAGGTATTGTCTATGTTGGTGGTTCCTTTATAACAATTGGGGGAGTTTCAAGAGGTCGGATTGCAGGAATTGATGCGAACACTGGAGCTGTGACTTCTTTTAATCCAGATGTCCAAAATGGCGTAGTTTTTACGATGGCTTTGTTTGAAACTTCTCAATTGATTGGATATAATATCCTGTATATCGGTGGGACATTTACGCAAATAGGTGGAACTACATACAACCGAATCGTTGCTCTCAATGCCTCAACTGGGGCTGTTGTATGGTATCCAACTGGTGGTGCAAATGCCGCTGTTAATTCAATTACACTCGTTTGGGGCGGGGCTTGGTATTTGATCGTTGGTGGTTCTTTTACGACAATCGCTGGGCAAACAAGAAACTATCTTTGTGCTTTTTCTTTAGTACCGCCAGCTGGAACATTAGATCCGTGGACTCCAAATCCGAGCTCCACAGTAAATTCAGTCTTTGCTATAGATAGCGAAGTGTATGTCGGCGGTGCTTTCACATCAGTAGCAGGTCAATCAAGAAATAGAGTAGCGAAATTTAACCTCGTTAACAATTCATTTGTGCTTACTTCTTGGGATGCATCAGCTCTTAACAACAGCGTCAGCGCAATATCTGGTTATGGTGGTAGAATCTATGTTGGTGGAAATTTTGGAGGTATAAACGCTCGTGCGAGAAATTATATTGCGAGCATTGATTTATCAACTGGAAATCTAACAAGTTGGAATCCTGGGGCTAATAACAATGTTTTAAGTATGCATATTGCTGGTGGCTATCTTTTTATTGGAGGGCAATTTACAAGTGTGGCTGGTCAATCCAGAACGAGATTAGCATCTTTCAATTTAAGTGATGGGACATTGACTTTGTGGAATCCGGCGGCAAATGGCGATGTGCGAGCTTTTGCATCTTCAGGATCAATTTTATATGTTGGTGGAGCTTTTACAAGCATAACACAGGGAGCTTCTAGGGCGCGAAATTACCTTGCATCATTTAACATATCAACTGGACAGTTGACATCATGGAATCCGTCTGCAAATGGTGTAATTTATGGGTTATTTGTAAGCGGGAATCATCTTTATGTTGCTGGTGAGTTTACCACAATTGATGGTCTTACGAGAAATCGTTTGGCGAAGTTTGATATTTCAACAGGCGAGCTATTAAGCTGGGCTCCAAGCGCAAATAATACGGTTTGGGCAGTTGTCGTTCAAGATTTGAGAGTTTATGTTGGTGGTTTTTTCACAACGATAGGCGGAACGACAAGAAATTACATAGCAGCTTTAGATGCAAACACGGGAGCTTTGTTGAGCTGGAATCCGAATGCAAATAACACTGTGTATTCGCTTGCAATTGTCGGAAACACCATTTACTGCGGTGGTGCGTTTACAAGTATCGGAGGCGCTGCAAGAAATTATCTCGCGGGAATTGATATAAATACAGGATCCGTTACTTCGTGGAATCCAGATGCAAATAATCTTGTATATACTCTGCTTCCAGTAGTTGAATCTGGTAGAATTTATGTCGGAGGACAATTTACTCAAATTATGGGCTATCTTAATCAATATCTCGCAAGTTTGACGATTCCTGATCTTGTGGATCAGCGACTTACAGTCGGATTTTCTATAAATTCAATATCTGTTCAAACATCTTCAACCGGTAATATCGTTTATGTTCGCCTTACTTGGCTTGATAGGACACCACCTGAACATGGTGTGCATCAGTTCACATTTGAAATTACAAGTACAAGCATTAGTATAAGTTCAGCGAGTGTTTCTATCCATCCATCAATCGCTGGAAGTTTTACGATCAGCAAAACCAACATTTCTGGTGGTGTTAGGGTAACGATAACTGGAAACACAGCTTCGTCGCTTCTTACTGATGCTGGAAGTTTTGAAGGCGCTTATCTTGTTGCTGTTTTAACTTTTGATGCTCCAACAACGGATGGAACTTACTATATTAACTTAAGAAATATCTCACCAGCAACGATTCGTCTCGTTGATCCTCCAAATACAGCCTCTTCATTTCCCATCACAGATGGTTATACAACTTTGCAAGTTATTTCATTCACACAATTTCCTATCACTGTTCCGCGCTTTCTCCCATCTGGGTATACTCAGCATAGAAAGTATGGTGATATAAATTGGGACGGAAACATTGATATTTCTGATATTACATCAATTGCTGATGTCGTCATTGAAAAATTTTCAACTGTTTCAGTAAATGATCCATTAACTGGGGTGAGATCTTTTTACGGAGGTGGAGCAAATCCAAATGGCTATGATGGTTCAAATCCAGATAGAGCTGATAGAAGAAGCGCTGATGTTTATGGGACTGGCGGAAATGGCGATCCGACGGATGGCGAAGGTGATGATATTTTAACGCAGTTAGATCTTGCGGTAATAGTTGATGCGGTTTCCCTTGGTGCTTGGCCAAATTATTCTGGCGTTATAAGCGCAGTGAGCGGGAAGCCAGCTTATAAAATGATTGAACAACAAAACATAGAAAATTTATTCGCGCTTGGAAAAATTTCTTCACACGCAAAGGGAATCATTAAGTTTGAAGTTTTTGATCCTGGGGATAAATTAGCCAAAGTTAGGATTAAGCTTGTTAATAATGAGGAAAAATTGCGCGGGATTCAAATAGAGTTCAAATCTTCTGGTTTGCCAAGGATTGAGGATGTGTGGAAAATGCCTGACGCAGCTGGTTTAAATCTTGCGTGGTCAAGAAATGAATTTAATAGAACAGTAATTTTACTCTATGCTGATGGTGGAAAATATCTAAAAACAGGTGAAAGTGTGCTTCTAACGCTCATCGTTCCGAAAGCAAAGATTGAACATTTGATTGAATCTAATCCTATTGTGATAGCAAGCGTTGAGAATATCAGCAAAATGATGATGTTTGATATCTCAAACACAAATTATGACTTTCCATCAGAATATAAACTTTTCCCAGCTTATCCAAATCCTTTCAACCTTGAAGCAAAGATAGAGTTTGATGTGCCAGAATATTCAAGTGTTAAGTTAATTGTTTGGGACGCTATGGGACGAAAGGTGAAAACTTTGATTGATGCTAAGCTTGATCCCGGGCGCAAGGTTGTTGAATGGGATGGAAGAGATGACTCTGGAAATATGGTTGGTTCAGGTGTATATTTTATTACGATGTTTGCAAACTCACTTGATGGGGACGGGAAATTTTGGGGGAGTCAAAAAGTTTTGCTATTGAAATGATTTTGTTATCTTTCTTTGTTTTATTAACTTTCAAATGAATCACACACAGGGCTTGAGTAGAAAATTGCGAAATAGAAATTTCTTCGGACAATGTTCAAATATCTAACTGCGTTTTTGATTGGTTATTTGTTTGGCTCTATCCCAACCGCTTTTATTCTTGTCAAGACATTTAAGAAAATAGATATTCGCAAAGTAGGAAGTGGAAATGTGGGGGCTTTGAACGCTTATGAGGTCACTGGTTCAGCTTTGATTGGAATTACGGTTTTAGTTGTTGATGTTTTAAAGGGGGCTCTTGCTGTGAAAGTTTGTCAAAGTTTGTTGGGAAACGATTCAATTTTAGTTCTTATTTCTGGATTTTCAGCAGTTTTAGGGCATAATTTTTCCTTTTGGATAAGTTTCTACGGCGGGCGTGGGCTTGCAACTTCGGTCGGTGTTTTTATCGTAATAAATCCATCTGTGGTTTTCATCTGGTGTGTTCTCTGGTTAATTGCGTATGCAAAGATCCGAAATGTTCACGCTGGAAATATATGGGCAACTATCTTCACGCCTTTGGTGATCTTGCCAGTTGTAAAATTATTTAACTCCTTCAGTCGTTTGAATCTAAACGATGAAAATTTCCTCGTTTTTGTTATCTTAATCTCGCTGTTGATCTTCATCAAACATCTTAAACCACTTGCTCAACTTATCAAGGATTGGAAAGTTTTAAAAAATAAATTCCGTCAAAGCGATGTTTAAAGGTATGAAGAAAAAGGTTATCTTCTTTGGCTTTATAGCTGTCTTGATCGTCGGAATGATTGCGGGTTATTCTCTTAATTCTTTGGTTGCGAAGATCAACCAAAGGGACCTTTACGAAATTTCATCTTCCAGCGACAAGGTATATCAAGAATCAAATCGTTCTGACAACTCTCACTATGATGTCGTTCAAGATCTTTACGATGCAAGGCACAATGCTATCACAAAAGCAATAGCAAAGGCAAGTCCAGCTGTGGTCGGTATAAATGTCACGGCAATTGAAGAGTATACCGATCCATTTTTTAGATTTTTTGAAGACGATCCCTTCTTTAGATACTTTTTTGGAGATAGGTTTAAATATCGTGTCCCTGTGAGAAGCTTGGGTTCTGGGTTTATAATTTCGCCTGATGGTTATGTTGTAACGAATGAGCATGTCGTCGGAAATGCTAAAGAAATAATCGTCACGCTTTCAACAGGTGAAAAGTATAAAGCAAAACTTGTCGGTAAAGATCCTGTGTCTGATATCGCTGTATTGAAGATTGATGTCAAAGAAAGATTGCCTTACCTTGTCCTTGGGAATTCCGACGATGTCATAATCGGTGAGTGGGCAATTGCTATGGGAAATCCATTTGGGTTGTTTGAGCTTGGAAACAAACCGACGGTTACGGTTGGTGTTATAAGTGCTGTCAAGATGAATCTTCATTCTGTTGAGGGGAGAATTTATAGAGATATGATTCAAACAGACGCAGCTATAAATAGTGGGAATAGCGGTGGACCTTTGTTGAATGCACTTGGTGAGGTTATCGGTATTAACACAGTTATTTATACGCCGAATCAGGGGAATGTCGGGGTTGGCTTCGCAATTCCGATAAACAGAGCAAAAACTATAATTGACGACTTAATCAAGAAAGGGAAGGTTGATCGTGATTTTAGAATTGGGATGAAAGTTCAAACTTTAGATGAAAATCTCGCAAGATATTTCAAACTTCCGAGAGTGGAAGGCGTAATAGTAACTGATGTGGCATCTGGTAGCCCAGCTCAAAGAGCTGGATTTAAAGAAGGTGATTTAATTGTAGAAGTAAATGGTGAGCCGATAAAAGATGATCAAAGCTTGATTGAGATAATAAAAATAGCGAAGGTTGGAGATGTTTTGAATTTCAAGGTCATACGAGATGGGAAAGAGATCAACATCAAAATGAAACTTGAAAAATCATAAGTGGAGGCAAAATTATGATACCGAGATACACAAGACCAGAATTGGAGAAAATATGGTCGGATGAAAACAAATTCAGCATTTGGCTTCAGATTGAAATCCTTGCAGTTGAAGCGCATTCAAAACTTGGGCTTGTGCCTGAATCAGCTGTTGAAGAAATAAAAAGTAAAGCGAAGTTTGATGTTAAGCGAATTCTTGAAATTGAAGAGAAAGTCAAACACGATGTTGTCGCCTTCCTTACAAATGTATCTGAAAATGTCGGTGAAGCTTCAAAGTATATCCATTTCGGCATGACTTCATCTGATGTCCTTGATACATGTCTTGCAGTCCAGATGAAGCAAGCTGGGGAAATAATACTTGACGACCTTGAGAAGTTAGCGGAAGTTTTAAGAAAGAAAGCAATTGAACATAAATATACCTTGATGATAGGTAGAACTCACGGGGTGCATGCGGAGCCAATTACTCTTGGATTTAAATTTGCTCTGTGGTTTGAGGAGACGAAAAGAAACATTGAAAGAATGAAGAAAGCAATTGAAAACATATCTTATGGTAAAATTGCAGGTGCAGTTGGGACTTATGACAATGTTGATCCGTTTGTTGAGAAATATGTTTGTGAAAAGCTTGGTTTAAAAGTTGAACCAGTTTCAACGCAGATAATTCAGCGAGATCGGCATGCGGAATATCTTACGACGCTTGCAGTCATAGCATCATCGCTTGAGAAGTTCGCAACAGAGATAAGACACTTGCAGAGAACCGAGGTTTTGGAAGCGGAAGAGTATTTTTCAGAAGGACAAAAAGGTTCATCGGCAATGCCACATAAACGAAATCCCGTAAGATGTGAAAGGGTTTCTGGGCTTGCGAGAGTTGTAAGAGCAAATGCTTTAGCAGCACTTGAGAATATAGCACTTTGGCACGAAAGAGATATCTCTCATTCCTCGGTTGAGAGAATAATCATACCAGATAGCACAACACTTGTTGATTTTATGCTGACTGAGATGATTGATATAATTGACAAGCTTCTCATTTATCCTGATAGGATGGAGAAGAACTTGAACTTGACAAATGGTTTAATTTTCTCGCAGAAGGTTTTGCTTGCTTTGATTGAGAAGGGATTGACAAGGGAGAAGGCATATGATGTTGTTCAAAGAAATGCTATGCGAAGTTGGAGGACGGGCGAAAATTTTGCGCAACTTTTGAAAAGCGATCCAGATGTTTCAAAGTATATGAGCAATGACGAAATTGACAAAATCTTTGATTACAAAAGCGTGCTTGCTAAAATTGATTACATTTTTGAGAAGATCGGGATTGAAACTTTAGAAGTTTACAAGCGTAAGTGATTCAAATTAAAATAAAAAAGTGTTGTATCATTGAACAATGAAATTTAATGAAAAACAGATTGCCCCTACATTTCAGTTGAGTTTATTTCATGATTCGCCTTATATGAGTCAAAAGTTGAAATTTCTTAATTTGTTAAGAAGTCCATCAGGAGGATATAGAAGATATTTAGGTTCACCTTTAAGATATGCTGGTGGTAAGAGCTGGGCTGTTGGTTATGTGATAGAACGATTACCTGAGGACATTCCAAGGTTGATTTCGCCTTTTTTAGGTGGCGCTTCGATTGAGATTGCAGTTGCTAAAGAGCTTGAGATTGAGGTTCTAGGGTTTGATATATTTGATATTTTGATAAATTATTGGAAAATTCAAATTGAATGCCCATATGAGTTATACTTAGAACTGTCAAAATTAAGCCCGACAAAATCAGTATATAACAAAGTTAAAGAGGAGCTAAAAAAACACTGGAACGGCGAAAAAGTATTGCCACCATTAATATTAGCGGCTTATTATTATTTTAATCATAATCTTTCTTATGGTCCTGGATTTTTAGGTTGGATGTCCAGTGTTTATGCAAACGAAAAAACTTATCGTAATCTTTTAGAAAGGGTTAGAAATTTTAATGTTAAAAAACTGAAAGTTGGGTGTGCTTCGTTTGAAGAAGTAATACCGAAATTTAAATATGATTTCCTATACTGCGATCCGCCATACTATTTAGGGGAGGATAGCACTCTTTTTAGAGGATTATATCCACAGAGGAATTTTCCCGTTCATCACGATGGTTTTAATCATAAGTTGTTGCGCGATCTTTTAATGGAGCATAAGGGCGGTTTTATTTTATCTTATAATGATTCACCAACTATAAGAAGATGGTATAAAAATTTTGAAATTATTGAGTTGCCTATACGCTACACTATGGGTCAGGGGGAAACAAGAATAGGTCTAAACCGAAAAATGAAAAACGCTAATCATGTTAAACAAGCTAAAGAACTGCTAATAATAAAGAAAGTATAATATCATGTACAAGAAGAAAGCAATGAATTCCATAAAGGCAAGAGATGTGAAAATGAGAGGACATGCTGATGCTCGCGAGTTCGCAGAATTATTAGGTATTGGCAGGGAATTTAAAAGTGATCTCAGAGCTAAGAAAGATGTCATTGATTTGGAGGGTTATTCATATTCAGTAAAAAGTGGAGAGAAAAAATGGCAAATTTTCCTATATGGAAAAACAAGATTTGAGGAAGATCCTGAATTTCAAGTGATGAGTGAAATTGGTTATTTATTTCTTCAATGTATAGAGAGTTTCCCGAAAGATAGAGAAAATTACTTAAAAAATAAAGTTGAGTGTAAGTTAAAACTACAAAAGCCAATGCAAGAACTATGTAAAAAATTACAGGATAAAACAATTCTTCGTGCTTTTCTTAACAAGAGTATCTTTAATAGTGGCGAGGTTGATTTTTTAGTTGTGAAAGACCAGAACAAATTTCATGTGTTTTGGAAAGAAGATGTTGTTAATGTTTTGACTAAGCATTATTCCGTTGTAAATTCAAAAGCGAGAACTCAAAATCAATTTGATGCTCAGAAGGTTGTATTTAAAGTTGAAGGGAAAACTCACGGTGAAATAGAGATGAGAAATGATAGCAATGTCCATTATAGAGAAGTTAAGTTTTGGTTGGACAAAAATTTAACCTTTGATCTGCTTAAATCTAAAATTAATAAAGTTGAAAATCTGACAGATAGAGTGATCCTCTACGGCAAAGCAATAAATAAACTGCTTAAAATATATCAAAGGTAAAAAAATAAAAAGGACATTAACATGGCTGAAGTATTCAAAAACTATATCAACGGGAAATGGGTAGATGCAAAGTCGG